>NZ_JBHZPF010000089.1:0-9759 GCF_042787975.1 Peribacillus sp. YIM B13482 | reverse complement strand
CTTTTTCATTACTCGTTTGTTTTAAAACAATGATCAACTCGTATCTTGTAATTTATGTTGTTAGCTTGATGGGTATGCGGCAGGACCCCTATTAATAGTATCCAGTAATACCATAAGCCTCAAAAGGATTCGAGCTTGTTGATCGATATCCTTCTGCTTTCGCATAATTTCCCACTGGATCATCAACCATGGGGGTATAACATGATTTTTGTCCGGAAAGTACTTTTCCATTTCCTCCAGAACTATTACAATCATATGATCGGAGCTTAATCGAATGATCGGAATTATACTGGTGAATAAAGGCATTCCCTGTATAACCGGATGGCAAGGCAGAATTAAATGTAGTTTTCGCCCAAGCAGACTTACAGGATGGACTATATTTTACCTGAATTGTTCCAACAATGGTTCCATTATCCTTCTTTACACTCGTAGAAACTGCCGTGTAGGCATCATTTTGACAACCAGTAGAAACTGGACTCTTCCCGTTATAACTTGCAGCCTCTACATTGGGAATAGAAAATGACATTGTGGTTAACGCCAAAAATGAAAGAAATACCAACAATTTTTGTTTCATTATAATCCTCTCCTCGATATTTTTTCAATACTCTGAAAATTATAACGTTATGTGTATTTATAATCTATATAACTAAACTACTATCTTATTCAACAATCTGGCCCAATTGTTGAATAAAGATCAAACAGCACTCTTCAACTCCCTAAGTTTGATGCAAATATCTCTCGAATGCTCACTTATTCGCAGGATTTCATTACCCTTGATTGTAAGGTCAAAGTTAAATGGAGTGATTTCAGGACATGAAGATTTCGTGAAATCATAGTGAAATAAAGGAGTTGTACAAGACTCCACATTTTGCCATATTATGTACATTCTCCACGCCGCCCCTGGAGGCTTTCCCTCCCATGTCTCAACAGGTCAACTGCCCTATCATTCCTTCTTCATGCCTATCCAAGGGGTGGAGGCCAGTTATGCTAACCTGATGGGTCAGTGCTCTTTTGTTGAAGAAATCTGGTACTCCGCACATATTTGAAATCCTACGAATAAGCCAACATTCGTAAAAAGAAAAAGTCTATGAAAAAATTAGCTTTTGAATGTTCCCTCGAGAACCCAATTAAAAAATCCCCTTTAAAATTACGCAACCGGTTCAGTAATAGGTTGAACTTTTTCTGCACAATAAGCCTCGTTTCTGCCTGCTATTCCAACAAATATCCTAGCTAGCTTACCTACCAATTTCATAATCGATTTCATTTTCTTCACCTTAACATTATTTGGAGTGAATAGCTCGAAATTCCGTGTTATTCATCAAAAGGCTCATGGTGGCTAAGTAAAGGAAACGTCTTAGCCTGGATCGCCCACGCTTAGAGAAGACAATTTAGCCTTTCCACTTACCAGAGCTTGCTTCAGCCAGATGCAACCCAGTGTGCCAAAGTAAAGAATTACCGTTTGAAAAACCACTTAGATCTCCTGCTTCATCTAATATTCCGGCTAAAGAAATTTCACTAATTCCCTTAATGGCAAGCAGCTTCTTGGCAAAAGGTATCTGTTTTAATACATCCTTAACCTCTTGTTCCACTTTCGAGATGTAAGACTGCAAAGTGAGAGTTTAGTAACTGAATGAAATTCTTAACATGGCGTGAGCAACGACAATTCCAGCTCGTTTTCTTCCTTTTCTTGCAGCTGTCCGTCTTTATAGAGGGCCAGGATAGCTTTTAGAGGCTCCAATTGAATGAGCAGCTTCGGTTAAAGGAGACTTTAAATATTTATTTCCCTTTTTGGCTCTGGTGGACTTCCTTTTTCCTGCACTTTCATTGTGTCCTGGCACGAGGGCGGCCCATGAACATAATCTGGCTGCACTTCGAACTGTTTTTCAACGTCTGTTCCGATTTCAGCTAGAATTTGTTCTGCCATTCGAATGGCAATACCGGGTATTGAATCCAATCGTTCTATGCTTTCTTGGTACACTAACTCTTTGGGCAACCTCCTGATCGAGTTTTTCAATCTGTTCAGTCAGAAAGTCAATATAAGTTAGAATCGTTTTGAGCATCATGCCTGATTAGGATTCACGTACCCATTCAGGGCAAGGATTAAATCCTCCTTTTTCTTCTTCATCGAACATCTCGCAAAGTTTGCTAGTTTCTTAGGATCATCCTCACCATTTGCGATCGCATGAAGCATGTCCTTTGATGAAACGCCCATAATATCCGATACGACAGAGCCGAATTTGATATTTGCACCATCAAGAACCTTTTGAATTAAATTATGCTGTCTAGCTCGTTCTTCAATAATACTTCTGCGATAACGAACAAGCTCACGCAATTCTCGCTGATCTCGATCAGGGATAAAGCTTGCCTTCAACAACCCATGACGAAGAAGTTGAGTGATCCACTCAGCATCCTTGCCATCAGTTTTTCGACCAGGGTCTGCTTTCATATGTTGTGCGTTAACAACTAAAAATTCCATTTCTTCAGCCTCAATTAAGTTCACGATAGGCTTCCAAAATACATCAAAAGACGCTTTGCACATGCAATAGCTTACTATTTGTTTTTGCCTTCATTTTTAACGACTATAGCACTAAACTCGCCTTTATTTTTCTTTTTTAATTTATTTTTAACGTAATTTTCATAGGATGTTCAGGTTCCTTCGATACACTCAGAATGAATGTTTCTGGTCAACTTGATTTTAAATGAGAAACCAAAACCATATAAGCAAGGAGAAGAACAATATGAACTATGAAATATTTCAATGGATTAACGGTTGGTCCGGCCATTACTCTTATCTAGATAGAGGAATGATATTTATCACTAATAGCGTTCCATATGTGGTAATCGCACTTATGTTGTTCCTATGGTTTATTGCAAACAAAGAAAAACGAGCGGAAAAACAGTACACAGCTATATACGCTGTTTTTTCTTGCTTACTTGGATTGTTCATAAACGCAATCCTTCACCTTGTCTACTATCATCCAAGGCCATTCGTGGCACACCATGTTCATCAGTTAATACCGCATCCTGCTGACTCTTCGTTTGTAAGTGATCACTCGGTATTAGTATTCTCCATTGCATATACGATGGTGCTACGAAACGACTCGTGGAAGTATCCCATATTAGTATGGGCTATTATTGTTGGCATTTCGCGTATATTCGTCGGAGTCCATTATCCTGCAGACGTGATTGGTGGCGCCCTTATTTCATATGGGGTAAGCATATTCGTTATGCAGTCTTCCAAAAAACTGGAGCCTTTGGTACAAGTGGTGTTCTACATGTATGACAGATTAACGAAACATATCCCTTTCCTGGCTAAGTACAACCATAAAGACTTAAGTCAAGATAGATAAGGATTTTTTCTAATGGAAAATCTACTAAGAGTTGAAATCCTATGGTTAATTGATAAACAAACTTTTTCTTATTATGTGGAAATGTTGTATTTTCTATTTTTGTCAGAGATGGAAATTGCTTTGTAACAATGACAACTTCCAAGAAGGAGATGAGTTAGCATTTTCTGAACAAACTGAAATGGTCCAACATTCAGGTCGGTAAATGCTATGCAAAGAATCACAAGTCACCATATTTTTTGGAGCCGTCAAGATTATGGCAACCACTGTGGGAGAAACAGCGCAGACTTCCTTAATGATTAACTTGGATTTGGATGGGTATCCTTATTTAGAGAGAGAAATAAAATTAAGTTGTGGGAAACCACTTTAAAGAAAGGAAATTATATATGCAAGAAAACCAAAATAAAATGAAAATTTCACTTAACAAAGTGCCACAAGTGACGATGTTCTTTTGGATCATCAAAGTTTTGTGTACAACTGTTGGTGAAACATTTGCTGATTTCATCAATTTCAACATTGGACTTGGTTTAACTCTTACTACCATTATTATGGGAGTTGCGTTTTTTATTGCATTGTTTTTTCAGTTTAAAGCAAACAAATATGTTCCAGCCATTTACTGGGTAACAGTTGTTCTTATAAGCGTATTTGGAACACTGGTAACGGATAATTTGACAGATAATATAGGCATACCACTTGAGGTTAGCACAGCTGTATTCTCGGTGCTACTAGGACTGACTTTTCTATTTTGGTATCTTAGTGAAAAAACACTATCGATCCACTCGATTTTCACTAGAAAAAGAGAAGTTTTCTACTGGCTTACGATCCTTTTCACCTTTGCACTTGGAACAGCGGTCGGCGATTTATATTCCGAACAACTTGGTTTCGGTTATCTTAACACAGGAATAGGCGTTGTTATTATTATTGCTCTTGTGTTCTTAGCCTATAAATTATTGAAACTTGACGGAGTATTAGCTTTCTGGATTGCGTATATTTTAACACGTCCGCTTGGAGCGTCACTTGGAGATTACCTATCCCAACCAAAAGTAAATGGCGGATTAGGACTCGGGACAACCGTTACGAGTGTGATTTTTCTTATCGCTATTTTAGCGATCATCGTTTTCCTTGCCGTTTCAAAAATTGATACAAATGCTAAAAGTGATATAGCGGAAACAAACCAAAGTAATGCAAATAAGAAACATGTGCTAACACAAACGATTGTTGTACTCGTAATTTTCTTAGTTGTTGGTATAGGTGGTTATAACTGGCGCAGTAATAATATTGCATCACAAGGTGCTGCAGAGCAAGCTACATTAGCAGGTCAATTAAATGATTTTGTTAAAATTGAAAATGATATGCTAAACGCTGTAAATAAAAACGACTTTGCTTCAGCAAAAAAAGGCGCTGATAATTTGGAACATCAGTGGGATACACAAGAACCTAAGCTTCGAAAAATTGATAGCACTACATGGACAAAAATTGATGGAACAATTGATTCTGTACTAGCATCGGTTCGTTCTTCAAAACCTGATGTTAATCAAAGCAAAACAGCACTTACTAATTCACTTAGTGTCTTAAAAGGTGCAAATAAATCAACATCAAATTCTGGTGCCTCACAAACTACATTATCTGGACAGTTAAACGATTTTGCAAAAATCGAAAATGCTATACTAAACTCTGTAAACAAAAATGACTTTGCTTCAGCGAAAAAAGGGGCAGATGAATTAGAACATCAATGGGACACACAGGAACCTAAGTTTCGAAAAATCGATGGCGCTACATGGACGAAAATTGATGGAAC
Source organism: Peribacillus sp. YIM B13482 (assembly GCF_042787975.1). Classification (NCBI taxonomy): domain Bacteria; kingdom Bacillati; phylum Bacillota; class Bacilli; order Caryophanales; family Bacillaceae; genus Peribacillus; species Peribacillus sp. YIM B13482. The sequence continues at coordinate 4,614 of NZ_JBHZPF010000089.1, read as the reverse complement.
AATTGATGTTGTATTAGCAGCAGTTCGTTCATCGAATCCTGATGTAAACAAGTGTAAAACAGCACTTAACAATTCACTTAGTACCATAAACGCAACAAATAAATAATACTCTTAGGAATCGCCAATCGCGGTTCCTTTTTAAATGGAACTCTTATTAAACTAAAACTCCCTTAATAAACTAAACACAATCTCAGGATTGCTCTAGAATTCTTAGGATTTCATAGCCATATCATTAACCATTATCCATGTAAGATCAGCATTATTCCTCAAGGATAGGGATTTATCGAAAAAAGTGTATGCTAAACTAGCCAATTATAGTAAAAAAATTGGTTCAAGCAATGTTATGATCGCAGTTTAGGATGTATAATTGAAATTGGTATTTATGCAAAACATGAATGTATAAGTGACTAAAAGGAAGGCGAATTGTTTTGGCAATAATAGATATTGACCAATTGCTTTTAGATACTGAAGAAATTACCGAATAGGCAACTCCATTCCATCTCGATACATTTGACAATTATTAGATAAAACTGATATTTGGTAAAGAAAAGCATGCCCAAGGTGGATATGCTTTTTTGTCACTTTGACCGATAATTTACACCTATTTTAAGTATTATTTTGCACAGCCAACTTTAAAAACCCAGCTACCTTCACATGAGAAGAATAGCTGGGTTTCTTAATAATTTACATTCAATCATTTATAGAATTATTCTGATCTGTTTAGTAAAAAAGCAACTGCTTATTATTTAGCAATCGCGCCCTTTTATTGAAAAAGGATCTTAAACTATTATTTTTCAAGGGTACTCATTATTTCATTAATAACTTCGGCGCAAGTCTTAATTTCTTTTATTCCACGAAACAAACTCACCAAAGGGCGGTGTCTGTCCAAAACCTAAAAAAATTCATCCATCCACTGTTTGGATTAACTTCATAAGTTAGCAATTTAAAGGAAACTGTTCCTCTATGTTTCTAGGAATAGGTTTTTGCACCTGAACCATAATGTATCGAACCTAACAAAATGATTATGTTATTTCCCACTTTTCATTAAAATCTTCTTATCTTTTATGACGGAAAGCACTTGCTGAAAGCTTTAAATAGCTTTAACTGCCCTTTTGTGCGAATTTTACCTGACATGACGGCTGATAATATCCCTGTTTCTTTGGCCATCAGCCGAATCCATGTTTGACTGTCTGCAATAAGTTGGAAATCTGCATCCCCGAGATGTCCCTTTTCCACAGTAAGGGTCTTGTTCTTTATGATAACCGTTGCTTGAGCATTTTCTTCTCCAGTAAATGTAAAATGATAGGTAGCAGCTAAATCTTTTGCTTGATTTCTTTGAAACATATGAGGAAGCACCTGCAAAAACGCACGGATTGATTTCGATCGTAAGCCGTTGCTCACCGGTCGAACTTGTTTATGGGGAAAACGCTTTTTGACATGATCCTCAGCGTCGGAATTCGGCACTACATACACCATTTCGCTTTTATCCTGTAGTGGTTTGACAACGTCCTTCAAAAATTTCTTGCGATCGTCAAGAAACTCACCAATTACATCTTCTCCAGCAGGACAAACGGACATACAGTAGGCCGCTTTATAGCTAGCTCCAAAAGAAAGGCTCTGCCACATAGATGCTGTTTCTGCATCATTTACTTTATCCCTGTATGATTTAGAATTTTTGCTGTCGGTAATCTTCTTCACCCAATCGCTGAAGCCGCCGGAAAATTCTCGATAGTTGTGCGTATAACAGGCGGAGAAATTAAAATGACCATCAGCGCCAATGGCTCCTACCGGGCAGGCAGCTACGCACAATTTGCACTCCAAACACGGATTATAATCAATGGGCTGACTTTCCGAAGTCATATCTGCATTTGTAAGGATCGTACCTAACAAAATAAAGTTGCCGAACTTGGGATGAATGACATTTCTATGGATGCCTATTTGTCCGAGTCCAGCCGCAACCGCAATTGGTTTATGTGAGATGACCCATGCTTTTCCGGTACTTTCCTGCTCCATCGGGAATCCTGCTGGCGGATTCAATGCTTTGATGCCTTGCTCTTCAAGCTCTTTCACGATTTCATGTCCGATATGCGTTACGTTATCGACAACATGATGAAATTCCGTATTTGCAATGGATCGAGCTGTCGAACGCAAGGGCTCGCGGTTCATTTTACAGACGAAACTAATAAGCGTCCTGGCTTCAGGAAACAGATTCAAAATTTCTTTTTGTTGGTCCTCAAGTTCGCTTCGGTCAATAGTGACGAATCCAACATCGTCGGCTCCTGCATGTAGACATAAATCCCGCAACCATTGTGTATCTATGCGCCTGCCTTCGGTCCCCTGCATAATTTCCTTTTTCTTGTAATATTGTTTTACGGTATGATGATCATTTATTGTCCCCTTTTTCATGGCACTCAACTCCTTAGTCATTCAATTTAACGCCAGCCGAACTGTTTGATGGCCTGCCCAATCATTCGAAGTTGTGCATTTCATACAGACTTCGTAAAATTGATTTTTAGTTCTAGCGTTGTGAATGTCTCCCCTTTGCTGAGGGTAGATGCATAGGCTATTCTCATCGCTGTATCAGTAGCATCGCAAAGTACGCCGTCGTGAAGCTTTCTACCAAGGCTCACAGAACTTGTACGGAAAGCTTATCGGAACGGTCAAGACTTAAAGTTTCTTTCTTCTTGCCCATCGATGATCAGACGACATCCACTATGACAGCATCCTTGTCAGATTTCGTATTATCGCCTTCTAAGTATTATAGATAATCAGTGAGACCGATCGGTCTTTTTTAGAGTAAAAAAAAGCCATCTCCGGCTTCTTTTTAGACTGCTAGGCACAGTTCTGAGCAAGAAACGATCTAAGATGATACACAGCTTTTTTCATGTACTCTTGGTTCTTGTAAAGTTTGCTAAGTGCTAGCGCCCCCTCCAGCGTGGAGATAAACACGGTCGCCACAAACTCGGGATCCACTCCTTGTTTAACCTCACCCTTCTTTATGCCTTCCTGAACAAGATTACGAACCATTCCGAGCAAGCCATCCATTGCTTCACGGACTTTTTCTTGAAGCAATGGGTCTGCGTCATCTGCTTCAATGGCAGCATTCATAATCGGGCAACCTCCCGGGAACAATTCTCTTTCAGCAATCCCCTCAAATACGGAAATAATGGAAAGAAGACGTTCCATGTATCCTTGTTTGCCTGCCATTGCTTCAGAGAAAAAATGACTCATAGTGTCAATGGAAAAGGAGAAAGCGCTCAACATTATTTCCTCTTTATTTTCAAAATGGTTATAAATCCCTCCTTTTTGAAGACCAGTCTCGTGCATGATGTCGGATATAGAAGATGCCCTATATCCTTGGCTATTAAAAATTTTTGATGCTTTTTCTAAGATCAGGGCTTTAGTCTGTTCTCCCTTGCGATTAACCATGAATCTATTTGCCTCCTTTTGAAAAAGGTTTACGAAATTTATAAGACCATTCGGTCCTTTTTATTGTACAATTAGGTAGTATCTTTGTAAAGTGCAAAAAATAACAGGAAAAATTTTTGATTAAAGTGGATTACATCACATTGACTGAATTACAGATAAAAGGAAGACAAGCAAAACAGACATCCCACGTCCTAGCAAATATAAGTAGCCTATTCAGAAGTGTCAAAATACAATTTTATAAAGATTATATTTCTTATTACATAACTTTAAAAAATTTCTTTTCTTATACATGTTGGTATAAGGAATACTGTAAAAATAATAATAAATACTACTGAATAGACTGTCATAAACTAAAAAACATTTAAAATCCATTGTGGCCATTCGTATGTTAAAATTAATTATACGAAAGTGTCTTATTTTTTTTGTATTAATTATACACATTACATAAAAAACGTGTAGGAAAACCGAAGAATTGGTTTCTCTACACGTTTTCTATTTAAGAATGGGATTTATGTCCCATCCTCTTATGCAGTCGCCTTGGCCAGTAAACGATTATTTGAAGATTTAGATGGTCACAAATTTAATCTGCTTGTGTGTTAACAAATAATAAAAGACTCGTTTGCTGCCCCTAACTTATGAAAAGCTAGGAGAGTGAATGAGTCTCTTTTTTTAACTTAAATTAATCAATACTTGATTGTTTACGTAGTTCATACACTTTATCTGATGTTACGTCTTGGCCAAGTGGGTACCCATCTCTTATAGCTCTAACTATGACTTCATAATCCTCCATGCCATGCTTTTGGGCGATTTGAGCCAAAGAATTGGCCAGTTCATTCCGTTGTTCTTCCTTTATCGGCACATGTACTTTAATCGTTTTGTTATCTGGATTGACTCCGAGCGCTATAATATCATATTCATTATTTACCTTATTGCTTTCTTCCATGAATTCTCGGCTCTATCCTTCCTTTTTCTGATTGTCTAAGTAATCATAGACTAAAAAAAGTATAAACGCGGAAATCAGCACAACTAACCCTAGAGAAAATCGTTTTTTTAATTTCTTCACTTTATATCTCCTTATCCAAAATTCTGTCTCTGCTTTTTAACTTTCCCCGTTAGCCATCCATGAAGCGCAAAAATCAGCGCTTCACCACAGAGAATGAAAATTGGTCTCTATGTCGATAATGT
>NZ_JBHZPF010000088.1:0-10007 GCF_042787975.1 Peribacillus sp. YIM B13482 | reverse complement strand
TTGCTTTTTTAATAGTGTGTGCTCACTTAAAATTTAACGTTGGCGCTTTGTTTTGTTCAGTTTTCAAAGAGCAATTTTCACAATCGTTCTTTCGAACGGCTTGTTTATTCATCATAACACTTTATTGATTAGTTGTCAACTTCTGCGAAGTTTTTAACTTATTTTAAATCGCTGTGTTTTTCAGCGACCATTTCATCTTATCATTTTCATAGTAAGAAGTCAATAGTTATTATTTTCTTCTAGCAATCTGCCAAAAGCGGATGAAGTTTTTCGTTTGTCTTAGTTGGTGCTTATTTATATTAATCCTATTTCACCTTAAAGTCAACGCTTTTTCTCTATATTATTATATTTGTTTGAGTGCACAGTCTATTAGCTTCTAAAGTTTAAACAATTCCATGACAGTACTTATATAAATAGAAAGAAATGTAACCATACATAATTACTTTGTGGATTGTATATTATCATTCTGCAGGGATGCAAAGTGTAAAAAAGAGCTCCTTCAGCTGTTTAATTAAATTGACTACCCCCTATCCCCTCGAATATTCATTGTTTTTTCCCTAATTCTTGAATGTCTTGCCAGTATACCTGTCCGTCTTTCTCCTCAGAGGAAAAGTTTTGCAAAGAACAGATAGGGTTATCGGCAAAAAAACTCAGAACTCCTCTGTAAACATCCATACTACATATAATAGCCTAATAAACTCCTGTATATCTTTTTTATGAATGACATCTAAATCTAATGAATAATGGAGTGTGGAATATAACCAAATTGACTTCACAATTTCCATCATGTTAATATATAACCAAGTAAGATAATCGGAATAGTTAATTTTATACTTTTCAAGCTAACTTTTAATTAAACATAACTATATAGCTAAAAGGAGATGGGAATATGAAAGCAGCAATGGTAATACCAGGTGCGGAATCTTTTTTCTTACCCGGCAATTCTATCGGTATCCTTATTTGCCATGGTTTTAATGGAACACCACAAAGCGTAAGGTATTTAGGTGAAAAATTCGCTGCCAAAGGCTTTACTGTCTTCGCTCCCAGATTGGCGGGCCACGGAACGAATGAAGGTGAAATGGAAACGAGCCATTATCAAGAATGGATACAAGATGTTGAAATGGCCTATGCAAAGTTAAAGCGAACCTGCACCAAAGTATTCGCTATTGGCCAATCAATGGGAGGAGCTCTTGTCCTGGATTTAGCTACAAAAGTGGCTTGTGACGGGATTCTAACCATCAATGCCGCTCTTCAAGTTCCTGAATATGAAATATACCGTAACCAATTGGTTCCACGCTTCATTCCTGAAGGCAAACCAGACATAAAAGATGATACGACCAAAGAAGTCACATATGACCAAGTTCCGTCAAAAGCGATTAATCAATTGCTCGATATAATGGAACATACCAGTCAACTACTTAAAAACATTACGTGCCCAATACTCCTCTTCCATTCTCCAGAAGATCACGTTGTACCAGACCTATGTTCCTATCAGATTTACGAAACTGTCATGTCCAGTGATAAGGAAATGGTGCCCCTTGAAAATTCATATCATGTGGCCTCGTTGGATTATGATAAAGATCATATCATTCAACGGTCATGTCAATTCATTCAAAAGCAAAATAAAAGGGCAACAATCGCTTCTTAACCTCCTTTCACTATAAATTGGGTTTACCCATACACTTCATGGGTATATAAAGTATATAAAGAAAAAGGAGGTAACATAATGAGCGGTTTATCAGACAAAGTAAAAAGTACTGTAAATAAGGTTAAAGGTGAAACGAAAGACCAGGTCGGAAACGCGAAAAATGATCCTCACTTACAAGCAGAAGGTAAAGTCGATAAATTAAAAGGCAATTTACAGGATAACATTAGTAAATTGAAAAATAACCGTTGAAGCAATAGATGGGTACATTATTCACTCAATACTCTTAACGAACATTCTTGCCCCCCCTTATATAGAGAAGAGGCGGCAGATAATCTGCCACCTCTTCCTTCTTTAATTTGCTTGAATAACTACAACACACATATCATCCGGTTGATCTTGCTGCATTTTCGGAGGCATCAAAAAATCAATAGGGGGAGTTTCTTTACAATCTAACCATCTCATCGAGACCGCTTCTTTTATTTGGCTGAGCCCTTCTGTCCCTTCCCGATCAATAGCTTCCATGACTCCATCCGTAAATAGCATAAGCTGAATCTTCTCTTCATAATGAATGATGGATTTTTCTATCTTCATCTCGGTAAAGAAACCAACTGGACATGTCCCTTTTGAAAGGGATGCCACTTTTCCATCATCTATTAAAGCAAAGCCTGGAGGATGTCCAGCATTCACATATTCCACTGTCTTTTGCTCTGTATCAATGAGCAAATAAATCGCGGTAAAATAATAATGTACTAGGTTGTCCTCTTTATTAAGGGTACTCATCCAGCGATTCATTTCGTTTATGACTGCCACTGGATCAGTATGTGTCCTGATGGCATCTCTCAAAACTGAAGAAATGAACATACACACAAGTGAGGCTGAAATGCCATGCCCCATCATATCCAACAGGATGATCCCATACCGATTTTCATCAATACGGTGCCAATAGTACATATCCCCTGCCAATTTATTCGCAGGTAAGTATGATGCTCTTATAGTTAAGTGGTCATTTCTAATGGGCTCACTTAATAAACTGCTTTGAACCTGCATGGAGAGATCCAATTCGTTGCGAATTTTTTCATCCTGCATTTTATGCCAATCTTTTTCATATTTAAGTCTTAAACCCACGCGAATTCTCGCAAGTAAATCTATTTTATTGATAGGCTTCATTATATAATCAATACCGCCCACATCAAGTGCCTCGGCCACCTTGTTTGAATCTTCAAGAGCGGTCACAAAAATAACCGGTATATCTTTAAGGTGAGGAATACTTTGAAGCCTCCTGCATGCCTCTATCCCATCGATCTCCGGCATCATAATATCAAGCAGAATGATATCAACTGAAGTCTCTTTAGGTTGCGGACTATCCACCTGTAAATATTCAAACATCTCAACAGCTGAAGTTAATGATAGAAAGTCCGTATAGCCAGCTCGCTTTAGAATTTTCTCTATAACGAAAAGGTTAACCTGGTTATCATCTACGATTAGAATCGTCATTCTTTCATTCCCCTTTTGGCTTATATCGAGCGGTAACATTTATCTTTATAATATGGATCAGTTTAATAAAGCTCCCATAACAATTATTTTCCCATTATATTATAACGAAGTTCAGTCTCTTTTAATAATAATAAAGCACGACAACGAATATAAAATGAAGACCAACTCATTGTTTATACCCCTTCTTCCGACACCATAAACATAGAAATGCAAAAAAAGCGGAAAATATAGTATATCCCTATAAATTAAAAGAAAGAGTACGCAAATATGCGTACTCTTTCTTTTTACAATTTCCGATAAATCCGTTCCTTTGAGTCAAAGTCCTCATAATCTTCCGAAAAGGATGATGTATGAAGTGTTTCCTTACTGCCAACTGCAAGGAAACCGTCTTTACAAAGACTGTCATAAAACAACTGATTAACATAGGTCTGTAATTCACCGGTAAAGTAAATCATCACATTCCGGCACATTATGATATGAAATTCATTGAACGAACCATCAGTAACTAAATTATGCTGGAAAAACACAATGTTTTTAAGGAGACTCGAATCAAGGTAGGCATTTTGATAATCGGTTGTGTAATACTCCGAAAATTCTCGGTTACCGCCAGCATGCAGATAGTTTTTTGTATAAGACTGCATTCTATTTAATGGTAATATTCCTTTTTCCGCATGACTGAGGACTTCATCATTCATATCAGTGGCATAAATCCTTGCCTTATCATAAAGTCCTTCTTCCTTGAGGATGATCGCCATGGAAAAGGCTTCTTCACCGGTCGAACAACCAGCATGCCATATTCTGATTTCGGGAAGGTTTTTCAAAAGCGGAACGATATTCAAACGAAAAGCTTTAAAGAATTCCGGATCGCGAAACATTTCTGTAACATTTATTGAAAAATCCTTCAAAAGCTTCTCGACATAGCCTTTTTCATATAAAACCATTTCTATCATTCCGCTAATCCTGCGAATATGATCCAGTCTCATTCTATTTTCAACTCTTCTTTTAATTGAAGAACGCATATACTTGCGAAAGTCAAAGCCGGAAACGGAATAAATGGCCTCTAACAATAATTCGATTTCTATATCTTCTCTTTCTTCAATCGTTAAAGTATCCTTCATGCAAAACCTTCCTTACCCATACTATCAATCAATTAATTAGTCAGCCATACTCTTAGAACGGATAACAGCTGATCTAATTTTAATGGCTTGCTGACATAATCGGAAGCGCCAGCCTTCAGGCATTTTTCCCTATCGCCTTTCATCGCTTTGGCCGTTAGCGCGATGATTGGAAGATTCTCGAACTTACTTTGCTCGCGAATTCTGGTCATCGTTTCGTAACCGTCCATGCCTGGCATCATGATATCCATCAATATTACATCTATATCGTTACCTTTTTCAAGGAGTTCCAAACATTCGTAGCCGTTTTCAGCTGTAAGGATTTCCATCCCCTCATGCTTCAGGGCATTTTTCAGTGCAAATATATTTCGGTGGTCATCATCGACGACAAGTACTGTTTTATTGCAGAATGGTTTGGCCTTATCCCGATCTTCTTCATCCATCATACCTGCATCCGGTTCTCCCTGATCGCCAAAAGGTGCCGCAGGCTCATCGTGGTTAGCAGCAGCTGCCACTTCTGGAGAAGCCGCTATTGCTTCGCCAACATTTTTGAAGCCCTCTGGCATGCTTGGAATAAAGAGGGTGAAGGTACTGCCTTGCCCTTCTTCACTATCTACAATCACCCAGCCTCCTAGGAGTTTGGCAAACTCCCGGCAAATCGATAGCCCAAGTCCTGTACCGCCATATTTTCTCATTGTAGCTCCATCACCTTGCTGGAACGCTTCAAAGATAAGTTTTTGCTTCTCTTTTGAAATTCCGATACCCGTATCCTTCACCTTAATTTCAACCCAATTGCTAGCTCCTTTTGTCTGTATCCATTGTGCTACATTTTCTTCATCAGCTTTTTTGATTTGGACTGACACATAACCTTTTTCTGTGAATTTAAATGCATTGGACAACAGGTTTTTCAAAATTTGCTGGAAGCGTTGTTCATCCGTAAAGAAAATATCCGGAACATTTTTATCTTTTTCTATTATAAAGTCAATGTTCTTTTTCTTGGCTACATGATCGAAGTTACGGTGCAATAACTCAGGAAGTTCACTCATATTCATTTCATCAAAGACCACTTCGAGCTTTCCGACTTCAACTTTTGATAAATCCAAAATGTCATTGATCAACGTTAATAAGTCTTGCCCTGATGAGTTAATGACACGAGCGAATTCCTGTTGCTCTTCAGTTAATTTACTATCATTTGGATCGGAAAGCATTTCTGATAAAATCAGAATACTATTGAGCGGTGTCCGCAATTCATGGGACATATTTGCCATGAACTCCGATTTATATTTTGAACTTAACTTTAATTCTTCGGCTTGTTTTTCAAGGTTTTGTTTTGCGACTTGAAGCTCTTTTGATTTTTCTTCCGTTTCACGGTTTCTCTCTTCTAATTGTTCATTAATCATCCGCAACTCTTCAGCCTGTGTTTGCAGTTCCTCTGATTGGGCTTGCATTTCCTCTGACTGTGATTGTAATTCTTCCGATTGAGCCTGTAACTCTTCGGTTTGTGCCTGTGATTCTTGCAATAAACGCTCTATTTCCATCCGGCCCTCTACATTATTAATCGTAATGCCTAGAGTATCAAGAACCTGGTTCAGGAAATGTTTTTGCAACTTCGTAAAGGCCTCCAAGCTTGCCAATTCAACCATCGCCACAACTTCATCCTCAAAAACCACTGGCGCAATGACAATGCTTTTCGGATTGACTTCCCCTAATCCCGTTGTAACCAAGTGGAAATCTTCAGGAATATCGTCAATGACTTTCGATTTCTTTTCAAGGGCGCATTGTCCGATCAAACCTTCGCCCATACGGAATTCACGTCTGCCTGAGTCTTCACCATCTCCTGCAAAGCTGGCAAGCTTAACAAAACGCATATCCTCACCCTCACCCCGCTTGAGGTAAAAAGCTCCAATTGAAGCTCCCATCATCGGTGCAAGTCTCGTAATGAATCGGTCAGCTAGAACTTCCACCTCAACAATGCGCTGATACATGGTAGCTATATCTGCAACACGGGTCTGGATCCAGTTCTGTTCACTGATCTTATCAGTGAAATCTTTCTCTTTTCGATTATAAACTTCAAGCGATTCAGCCATATCATTGAACGATCTCGCTATATCACCAATTTCATCAGTAGTTCGAACCGGAATTCTAGGTACGACCGATAAATTTTTAAAATCGATATTTTTGATGACTTTCGTAATGGATTGCAGATCTTTCGATGTACTGCGAATCATCCAAACAACTGTTACGGAAATAACCAAAATGCTGAGAATGACCGCAAAAATCACAAAACCGATCATATCTTCATAAGTTTGTTTCGAATTACTTAAGGTATCTTTCATGACACCTTCTTGGTAATCCTTAAATTCATCCATCGTACTGATGACTTTCTTTCGTTTTTCCCTTTGATCGTCCATCAAGTTTGAAAGATCATCCGAAGAGTTTCCCGATTTTATCTTTTGGATGATCTCAGCCTCAGTTATGGAGTAAGAAGCATATTGAGTTTCAAACTCTTTCAATAATTGTTTTGCTTTCACCCTCTGTAAACTGCCTGATAACCCTGCAATTTTTGATTCAATCAAACTATGATTCTCATTGATGATTTCAAGGCTCTCTGCTCTTTCTTCTTTATTTGCATCATTAGCTGCAAACAAAATCTCACGGTCCGACCTAGAAAACAGCTGACGGATTTCCATCGAAGCTTGAACCTTTTCGTAGCGATTTTCAACTATTTCCGTCATGCTACTCTTTAGATTGTTAAGCATGAACATCATGAAAGAAAGTAAAATAGCCAAGAAAAGTAAGATTAAACCGAATCCCAACATTTGCTTCTTCCTAAAACCCATTTTCCCGCCCACCTTCATACAAATTTATAATCAGCCAGAAATAAACGGCATTGCAAAATACATCTTATTACTATCATTTGGATCACTAGGAATTTTCTTTATATGCTTTTAATTTACTAAATGATAGATAGATTCATTGCTCAGACTCCATTTTAACATTTCCATAGCTAAAATGGTTACCTGCAGAGTTTTTTTAAATGCATTCCTTTTTCCAATTAAGTGGCAGTCTATCTTTTCCATTGTTATAACCAAAAGGCCATTGTCCGAACCGAGGACAGTTTTTAAATCCGTATTTACTCATAATAAAAGCCGAAAGTTTTCACCTTCGGCTCTTGTTGCGAATCTGTTATTGAATTTTCTTCACTTCCACATATAAAACATGGTGGTCGGCCATTTCCTTTACAGTAAATTCATATCCGGCATATTCAATTCTATCCCCGACCGCAATCTCAAATCGGCCTGTCAGGAACCATCCGCCCAATGTATCGATATCTTCCTCTGGCAAATCGATTGCAAGGGTATCATTGACGTCTTCAACCAATGTTTTTGCATCGAAAACATAATGTCCTTCATTAATTTTTTGAATAAGCGGACGTTCATCCTGGTCAAATTCATCCTGTATTTCCCCAACGATTTCTTCAAGGATGTCTTCAACTGTAACAAGGCCGGCAGTTCCGCCATATTCATCAGTCAAGACCGCCATATGAATCCGTTCCTTCTGCATTTTCAGCAGCAGATCATGAATGGCGATCGTTTCAAGAACACGGATGACAGGTGTTACAAAGGAATCCACCGTCAGCTCTGTTACATTTTCCTCTGTAATCGTCGCTGTATAAAGTCTCTTGATATTGACCATTCCCACGACATTATCTTTATCACCGTCTATGACTGGGTACCTTGTGTATTGTTCTTCTTGAATAAGTTCAACAACTTCCAATAAAGGCATGCCCTTTTCGATAACGGTCATTTCCGTACGCGGAACCATGATCTCATTCGCAATACGCTCATCAAATTCAAATATCTGGTTTACATATTTGTATTCCGACTGGTTGATCTCACCGCTTTTATAGCTTTCCGATAAAATGATGCGCAGTTCTTCTTCAGAGTGGGCCATTTCGGACTCAGAAGCAGGCTTTAATCCGAATATGCCAGTTAGGAGACGGGCAGAACCATTCAGTAACCAAATAAATGGGTACAAAATCCGGTAAAAGAGAATTAACGGCTTTGAAAAAAGCAAGGTTACCTCTTCTGCCTTTTGGATCGCAACTGTTTTTGGTGCCAGTTCCCCCACTACAACATGAAGGAATGTTACAGAACCGAATGCGATTACGAAAGAAATGATATGACTTACCGATTCCTCTAATCCCCATTTATTGAACAATGGTCTTAAAATCGCCTCAACTGTCGGTTCACCCAAGACCCCCAAACCTAAGGCAGTTACTGTAATCCCCAACTGACAGGCAGATAAGTACTCATCAATATGGGTCGTCACTTTCTTAGCCGCAAGTGCATTTCTATGCCCTTCTTCAATCAACTGATTGATTCGGGAACTTCTGACTTTCACGATTGCAAATTCCGATGCAACGAAAAATGCGGTTAATGCTATTAGTACAGCTACTGCTAATAATTTTATAAAAATCTCCAATATGTGCGGGTTCACCATGAAGTGCCTATCCTTCTAACATTTGGATTAGACATACACGGTTTAATCCCAAGCACCTCCTGTATAAATGGGTTTATTCGTTTCAAAAAGCGATTTTCGCCTTAACATGAACCAAAACCATTTAGCCTATATCGTTAATATGCACCTTTGCACACAAAATAATAGGGAATAAATTTTAATCATACCAGCAACACTAGTAATGATTGGATCAAGGCCATGCTTTCATGGGAAATCTGTTTTTTTAGAAGAAGCTCATTTTTTTCGTCTTTTTTAATCAAGCTGATGACTTCTTGAAGTTCTTCGTTCAGGCCATCCATTTTATTTTTCAGTTGAAGACCTGTTTCCTCAATTGCTGATGCGAATTCCTTTTCCTGTTTAAATATATCTTTTATGTCTTCCAATGAAAGGTTCTTTCTTTTATATCCCTCGATACTGCGGAGCCTTTCAAGTTCACCTACCGAATAATAGCGGTAATTAGAGGCGGAACGCTCTGCTTTAAGCAGGCCTAAGTTCGTATAATAATCAACGGTTCGTTTTGTAACATTCGCCATTTCCGCCAACTCGCCAATTTTTAATGTCTCGTTCCCAATATAACCCCTCCAAACCGTAACGTGATGGTTTAGACAATCTGAACATATGTCTTTTCCGCCATGACGTTTTATTCTATCCTCTAATCGTACATTATTTTTATTGAAATGAAAAATATTTTTAATTAGATAAAAGGATAAATATTGTTTTATTCACATTTTTACCCTTCATGGATAAACAAAAACCGATTAATTGAATAATCGGTTTAATTTATGATTTAAGCCATGGATTCTATTTTTTTGTTTTAACTGAAAATTGATTGCTCAATATCTTAGGACCGCATTGGCATAGGGAAGAATGCTTTAGCCTTTTTATTGGTTTTCCGCATGTTTCACAGACTTTTGCTACCATTTAAACTGTCCTCCTCGCTTTAACTGCTTGTTATACCTATTATACTACCTCAATAATGATAATCAATACTATATTAAAATTATTATAAACTATAGGGTGATTTTTCATTTGTATCACTTATTTTATAAGCATCTCACTTCACAAGTGATACATATGGCTTTTGGTGATTCCTTTGGCAGCGGGACTTTTAGGCCTTCTCTTTAAAAATGGGACTGACATACGTCAGTCCCACAGTTTGTAGACAAAAGGGGTTCGGAATTAAAAAATTCCGAACCCCTTTTTGAGATTCCCTTTGAATTTTTGCCTGA
>NZ_JBHZPF010000087.1:0-10022 GCF_042787975.1 Peribacillus sp. YIM B13482 | reverse complement strand
CATAACTGGCCTCCACCCCTTGGATAGGCATGACGAAGGAATGAGAGGGCAATTGACCCGTTGAGACATGGGAGGGATAGCCTCCAGGGGCGGCGTGGAGATGTACATTATATGGTAAAATATGGAGTGGTAGCTGGCTCCTTTATTTAACTATGCCTTCACGAAGCCAAAATGATCTGATCTCATTTCAATTACCCGGAAATCCAATTACAAGGGTTATGAAATCCTGCGAATAAGTGAGCATTCGAGAGATATTTGTATCAAACTGAGGGAGTTCAATAACAAGTTAATTAAGGGGGAGCGTCCCGAAAATGCAGATTTACAACGATAAGACTTTTGAGACAAGTCATATGAGACACTAGCAAGCTTTATTTGACGTAAAATCGGTTACGTCCCAATAGATTAAACCCTATTGATACAAGGTTTTTGGCTTTAACGTTGTATATCCGCATAATCCTGATGCTACCCCAATAAGGACCGCCCATATTAGACGTATCTAATATGGCGGTCCTTTTGATTTTATGAGTTTACGTTATTTAACACTTTCATTTTCAGATAATATTATGCTTTTGTAACTCCTTCATCTCTTTTCAGAATCATTTCTTTATATGATGTAATTTTATGTTCTAACATTTTATTTGTTTCTTCCAGCGTCTTTAACTGGTTTTCAATCGAACTTTTATGATTTTCTAACAGTTTTAATCGATTTATTGCTGTATGTTCTCCTTCAGTATACAAGTAGGCATATTCTTTTATTTTTGTGATCGGCATTTGCGTCTCTTTTAACTTTAAAACAAATTTTAGCCATTGAAGATGTGCTTCAGAATATATTCTATCTCCATGTTCATTTCGATCTGGAAGAATGATTTTCTCTTTTTCATAGTAACGTAATGTATGTGTGCTGACTCCTAGAAGTTGTGCCACTTCACCAATCGTATACATAAAAACCTCCATACTTAGCCAATGCTAATAAAGTGTAAAAATAGGTTTGACTTAGAGTTTACTCTAACCCATATAATAAATTCGTATCATCTAAAGAATCAATTTTTATTAGTATAAACAAAATAGTGGGAGGAAATGAAATGAAGAAATATACAGTTATTACAGGCGCAAGTTCTGGGATTGGTTATGAAACAGCTCTTGCTTTTGCTGCTCGTGGAAAAAATTTAGTCATTGTGGCACGTAGAACTGAGGAGCTCGAAAAACTAAAATCAGAAATCGCGAAAGTAAATGCTGAATTAGATGTCATTATAAAAACAGTTGATTTATTTAATACGAAAAATGCGTATACATTATTTGAAGATTTAAAGGAATACGAAATTGAAACTTGGATTAATAATGCAGGGTTTGGTAATTTCGCATCAGTTGGAGAACAAAATTTAACTAAAATTGAGACTATGCTAAATTTAAATATTGAAGCTTTAACTATTTTAACTTCTCTTTATGTGCGTGATTATTCAACTGTTGAAGGAACGCAATTAATTAACGTTTCATCAGGTGGAGGTTACACGATTATTGGAAATGCAATCACATATTGTGCTTCTAAATTCTATGTAAGTGCCTTTACTGAAGGCCTTGCACATGAATTAAAAGAACAAGGTGCAAGCATGCAAGCAAAAGTATTAGCTCCTGCTGCAACTGAAACTGAATTTGCAAAAGTATCGAATGACTTGGAGGAAAATGTTAAATTCGAAGGCCTTCTTCCGAAATACCATACAGCTAAAGAAATGGCTGGATTTATGCTTGATCTTTACGATAGCGAAAAAGTAGTTGGAATTGTCGATGGTATTACGTATGAATTTCAATTAAAGGATCCAATTTATCCTTATGCAGTAAGAATGAGAAACTAATAAGGTTGATTGATCATCGTTTTTCTATTAGGAGAACCTTTCATTTCCATGTTCAACCGACGGATGTGAGAGTTAAAGATTAGGATCGCTGCGGCGGTCTTTTTTTCTTTTTCGACTAACGGGGCAGTTTAGTATAATAAGATCCTTTTTAAAAAGCCTAAATTAATTAATATCCCATGCCTTTTATCCCTTTTACTCTATTGAGATTGTGAAGGTTTCTACTTAAACTAACGGGTGCGTTAGCTGATTAAGGAACACAAAAAAAATGATCGATTTTTTAAAAAAGAATAATCCAATTAGAGAGAATAAGGGTATGTGTTGATTAATCTTTTTTCAAAACATGCCCTTTCAATTTATTCATTTATCAAGGTTGTTTGTATTAATTTGATCAAACTTTGTGGTGATCCCATGATCCATTCTTTTTTTTATTTTTGCTCTATATAAATTAATCGCTCCCAAAGCTACAGATATTCCGGCCAAATATAGGGCTTGTTGATAACTGTTCAATAGATTAACGACTAATCCGAATAAAGAGGGTGCTATGACAATGAATAATTGATTTAATGTCAATGCTGAACTCACCGTTAAACCTATAAAACGGGAATCCGATTGCTCTGTGATACAAGCAATAAAAATGGAATACCAACCAATGGCTACAAAGCCCAAAAGAAAACAAAATAATAGCATCAAGATTTCCATTTCAACAGTCATGATGAGCGGCAGCATCACTGTAAGAATTACGGTAACAGCCATCACAATAAGCAATAATCTTTCCCTTTGACCTTCAAAGAATTGATCACTCGCCCAGGCGATGACTACCCGTCCAACCATACCACCTATTAAAACGACGCTTAAATATTTTCCTGCCTCTGTTAATGGATAGCCCCCTTCATTGTGCAAATAACTCATAAAATGCGCAATGATAATCATCTGTAATGACATCATCACAACACCTACTATATACATCGGATATAACTCCTTATTATTTTTGATGACACTCATTTTCTCCTTGAACCCGACCGAGGTTGATCCCGTTTCACTCGTTCTTTCTGGCTCGTTATATAATAATAGGAAGAGCAGCCCTCCCATTATTGCTACGATCCCTTGTACTAAATGAACTGATGACAAATTGAAATGATAATATGTATAGGATAAAACTGCAGAGGCTAAAGATCCTCCAAGCGGTATTCCCGTCTGTCTTATCCCTAGAGCCAGCCCTCTATGTTCGTTTGGAAACCATTTTACGATGGCCGTGCTTCCACCGGTTTGAGCACTTCCGTACCATATACCGACCAACAATAATAAAAGCAGCAATACAATATAATCATTAACAAAAACCAGCGTTAAAGCTGAGAGCCCCAATAAAATGGTCCCCCACCCGATAATGTGTTTTTCCCCTTTTTTATCCATCAAGTATCCGAACGCCAGCATTGAAAACATCGGCCCAATATTGACCGCTGAAACAATGGAGCCTGTTTGAAGCGGTGTTAAATTCCATTCAATTTGATAAAATGCAGCGATGGGTCCCATGCCATATGTCACAAAGGTTGCTGCAGTTTGGGATAACGTGGCCACCAATACGATTAACCATTTATAATATGTATGCATTAATGCTCCCCCTATGTTTGATGTATCGTTCAATAAGAATTCGGTGGGGTATATTCTTATTATTAGCTTCTAACATTATCTAGTCTCCCTTACTTATTAAGCTAACTAGAGTTTACTCTGCCTGCCCAGAAGCGTAAAATGGAGGAAAATGATAGGGTTCATAAATTTTTTTTATAGGGTGTGCCAACTATATGAACATCAAAGAAATAGCATTGAAAATTGAAATATTAAACCGTCAAAATTTAAGTAAATCTGCAGAAATCACGAACTATACTCAATCCGCCCTTACGGCTAAAGTGAAAAAAATAGAGTCTGAAATTGGCAAACTTGTTTTTAATCGCACGCCCCAAGGATTGAAAATCACTAGTGTAGGATTACAGTATAAAAACTATCTTCAACTTATTGCAAAAGAGTACGAAGAATTTTTACAAAACATTGGTGCCTTTCAAACTAACGCTAAAGTGGATTTTGGCGCATCACATACAACCTTGAAAATCTACGGTGCCCACATCGCGAACACTTTGAATATGAACGACATTCAAATGGATGTGGATTTCGCTGTAGATTCCAGTAATGCCATAAACCAAAAAGTGCACAATTCCGAATTAGATTGTGCACTCATTAGTGAACCTATTAAGAAATATCCAGACTTAACTTATGACATCGTTGCAACTGAAACATTCGAGATCATTTCAAGTAAGGACCATATCATCAATTTTGATCGGAAAACGCCTATTACATTGCTCGTATTGAGTATAGGTTGTATGTATACAAGAGCTGTGACCGAATGGCTTAAGAATAATCAAATACCATATAAATTAAAGGAAATAAAATCAATCAGCAGTATCCAAGATTTTTTGCAAATCAGTAACACCATTGCAGTATTGAATACTAAGCTTATAGACTTATATAACTATACAAACATTCACTACTACAATTTAAGCTTTAAAAATGTCATTAATACCGTTTTCGTTTTTAAGATGAACGACGGCGAACAGAACAATATCGTACAATTAAAAAATGTTCTGAAGACGATTGGTTAATTATCAGAGTTCTTTAATAATGGCTACATTCGGTATATCAACTCTTATGATGGGGATACTGGGCCAGCAATATAGCATTGTAGTTGTCTTTATTGTTGCCTCGATTTCCTTATGTTTATCGTTTATTAATCTTATTACCTCTAGAAAGTATTTAACATTATCTATAGATGAATCTAGCAATAACTTCGAAAATCAATTGTAATTTATTTAGACAAAAAGCCAACGATTCAGTTGGCTTTTTGAATGGAGAAGGTCATTTGTGTCGTTAAGGCACAAATACTCTTAGGTGCGTTATCTTTAAGGCAGCATTATCCTTATGAATCTATCGGGGCAGGTTTCTTCAATAAGCAGAAATAATATTTTGTTAATTTTGGTAAATTTATTCAAAAGTGGAACTTATGATCGTTTCAAACGTATTAATTGGGCAGTTTAGTTCAATCTTAATAGGAGTGTTCTGAAAATGACTATATTTAAAAATAAGCATTTTACGGGAGTTTTATGGATTTTAGTTATCGCTTTATTTGGAGTCGCTTTTTTAACGATTGCATCTAGTTTTTTCAATACTAAAGAAATAAATTTAGCTAGTACTCGCTGCTATGAAATTGGTGGGGAAGTCATATTAGAAATACATAATAATCTCACAAGTGAATATTCTTTTGAGTGTAAAAAATAAAAGGCATTATGTTTGAGGAGTTAACGCTATTTACAGAGGAATTAGTAACATTTATTATGCGGTTGCTATACTTCAATAAGCCAGGTTGCTTTCTTTTGAAACTAAAAGGACAATTTGGTTAAAAGAGGAAATGTTTTGAACTGTCGAGAAATAAAGACCGTAAAGAACAAAGATGAATGAGGTGTTTTTTATAGATAAAATACCTGTTAAAACTATAAAGAAGATAGAAGAGGACATTGAAAAAAATGATTTAGGGAAAGCACGGGATAGACTACACGGGTTAATTTCAACCTTTCCTAATGAATTAGACCTCCGTAGAAAGTTGGGGGACATATATATTGCATTAAAATACCCTTCAATGGCTGGTCGATACTGGTATTTAGAAAAGAATAAGTCACCAGAAATGGTAAAAGCGTGTATTCAATTCGAAAAATCTATGGGGAATGATCCTATCAGAATAGGAAGAGCTATAAAATTTAAAGGTGATAGTGAAGTTTTAAAAACACTGCAATTAGATCAGGTAATTTCCCCTATACAAAATAAAGTTAAACAAAATTTGCTGGAAGAACCTGAAGATCCATTCAAAGATAAGTTAGTTATTTTTGGTTGCTTCTCAATAATAATATTAACAATTATCTTTGCATTAATCGGAGTTTACGCACTCTTTAACTGGATTTTTTGATCCAGAATCTTGCCTAGTTTATCTCCAGCTTTCTTCCTTTTTATTATTAGGGGAAAAGACGTTTTTTCGAAAAAAGGAAATATCAATCTCATGAACTTCTTTTAAAAAGACTTCAAGTTTCTTTCCTGCTTATAATAATACTCGAAGGTGAGTGAACATGAAAAATAGAATAAAAACAAAAATGATAAAAATACTCAGTGGAAACAGGGAAACTAGATTAATCGTTCAAGTTGCAGATACTCAAAGAAAAAGAGAAAAGGGCTTAATGTTTGTTGGAAAATTACCCGAAAATGAGGGGATGTTATTTGTGTTTTCAGAAAAAATATATGGTGGCTTTTGGATGAAAAACACATTAATTCCTTTATCTATTGCTTTTCTTGATTCAGATGGGGAAATTTTAAAAATACTTGATATGGAACCTTGTATAGAGGATAAATGCCCTACCTATGACCCGGAACTTTCTTATCATTATGCAATTGAAGTGAATCTTGGATGGTTTGAAAAGAATCAAATCAAAGAAGGGGATTATGTAAAGTTTGATTGAATTCATCTCACCTAACTCCTAGTCCTTAAAGGTGAGGTGATTTTTTTATGGATATTTATGTTAATGTCACTGAAAAGACTGGTGAAGAAATGTACTTAAACAGACAGATGCGTTAGCTGAAGATCGGAGCTGCCTATAAGGAAGTTTATTCTTTATGCCGGCGTTTATAAAAAATGTTGCGATGCTTTGCATTATTTATCGATTGACGTTTGTTTTATAAAAGTATATTATGAAGTTAACTTCATGTGAAACAAACTTCACATGAAGTTAACTTTACCCGAGGAGAATAAGTTGATTAGGAGAGGTAGTTTGAAAAATCTATTCATACAGCGTTTTTTAGTTTCAACCTTGATAATTATATTTGGAATCATTCGAATGATTCTCGATACATCAGTAAGCTTTAATTTTGGCTATATCTTTGTATTCCTAGGTGGAATACTTTTGTTGTACTCAACAATTTCTTACATTACATCCCGAAAGAATAAATCACTAGAAAAGGAATTATCAAAGGAATATGACGAAAGAGATGCTTTAATTGATGGAAAAGTTGCCCGCTTTTCTTTGCATATTGTGATATACGAAATTTTAATTCTTATGTTTTTAACTAATTTTGTGGCAATCCCAACAAATACTGCATTATTTGTTTTCTTAGTATCTTTAATAATTAGTGAAATTGGGTCTAGAAAGTATTACAATCTTGTCCTTTAATTAGGAGGCTTTATGAAAAATAGAGTAAAAGAATTGCGAATAGAATATGGAATAACGCAACAAGAATTAGCTGATAAAGTAAGTGTATCTTCTAGGACGATCATCTCATTAGAAAAACAAAAGTATAATCCATCTTTGCTACTTGCGTATAAAATAGCTTCAGTTTTTAATTTATCAATCGAAGAAACTTTTATTTTCGATGAGGATGACAAATAGTACATTTCACAAAGATGCACATATTAAACAAACAACGGAGGACTGTAGATGCTTTTTATATTATTTATTTTTGGGATAGTTTTAGTAGTTTGGGGTATTTATCGTATGAGAACAGATGATGGCTTATTTGGAAAAAATCGAAAAAACAAAAACATATTCAATTTACTGTTAATGGGAGAAGCTTCAGGATTAGGACAATTTTTGAGTGGAATTCTGTGTATTATAATAGGGATTGTAGTATTTATTGTGAACTAAAGGAATTTCAATTTTTTACTGAAATATTGTGAATGAAATCACTTAAACTATCATGGGTTTTAGTGGAATAAGGTTCAATAAAATATTCGAATTTTTAAAAAAAGAAGTGAATCGATCTCATTAAATAAGAGCATGTTTTGATTGATATTTTTTCAAAACATGCTCTTTCTTTTTGTTCGTTATTTTAAAGCTACAGAAGCATGTAAATATATTCTACGAAAGACGGAATACGTAGTTAAACCATACTATAATTATTAAAGAATACTATGTTCAATATAAATAAAAAAGCAGTAACACCGCTATAAAGTGTTGTATAATGGCATGTTTTGATTGATCTTTTTTCAAATCTGCACCTATGTTGGAAGTGCAATTTTTATTCGTAACGGGATTAATAATTTATTCTTATAGCTTTATAGTAATTCAATATTTTACTAATTTTTGAAATAATGATACAGTATTTACTATATTTACAAATATTCTTACATGGGAGGTTTTGTATGGAATAAGCCGGAACAATTTTTAAAAGCTATTTTATCTTTCTCATTCATTAGTCAAAAGAGAAAGTTTATGCTATTTATTGAAATATTGTGTGATTGCTATTAATCTTTCGTTCAGGGAGGGCAACTTATGAAAAAGTTTTTTGCTTTTCAAGTGTTAATTGCATTGTTTATTGGGGCACTTATCGGACATTTTTTTCCTGAACTTGGCCAATCCTTAAGACCGATTGGGGACGCTTTTATTCATCTCATTAAAATGATTGTTGTGCCTATTGTTTTCACTACTATTGTCATTGGTTCATCAGGCGACGGAAACATGAAAAAAATGGGTTCATTAGGACTTAAAACAATTATTTGGTTCGAATTTATTACCACCCTTATTCTAGGTATTGGTCTTTTACTTGTTAACATCTTAAAGCCTGGTGCTGGGCTTAATTTGTCCCATCTTGCCCAGAAAGATATCACACAATTAAATGAAAGCGTTACCAAAGTTGTCGATTTTAAAACGATGCTTGTTAACATCATTCCAAGCAACATTGTTGATGCGATGGCAAAAAGTGATTTATTAGCTGTTATATTCTTCGCTATTCTATTTGGTGCAGCTGCTGGAGCAATTGGCAAAAAGTCAGAGCCGGCAATGAAGTTTATGGAATCAGTTGCAAATATCATGTTTAAACTGACACAAATGGTCATGGTAACGGCACCGATTGGTGTACTCTCGCTCATGGCAGCCTCTGTTGGACAGTATGGTATCGCTCTTTTAATCCCTATGGCGAAGTTGATAGGGGTTGTGTATCTAGGGCTTGCTATTGTTATTTTCGGACTGTTTCCAATAATTGCTTGGTTCTTGAAGATTTCCTACTTTAAAGTGTTTCGAATGGTATGGGATTTGTTCCTCATCGCATTTTCCACGACAAGTACGGAAACCATTCTGCCTCAGTTAATGGATCGAATGGAAGCATACGGTTGTTCGAAACGTGTTGTTTCGTTCGTTATTCCTTCTGGGCTATCACTGAATTGTGATGGTTCGACATTGTACCTTTCTGTTTGCTCTATTTTCTTAGCACAAGCATATGGCATCCCGATGGATTTTGGCCAACAATTGATTGTAATGGGGGTACTTGTTGCAACCTCAAAAGGAATTGCTGCTGTTCCATCCGGTTCGCTGGTTGTGCTATTAGCCACCGCCTCAGCGGTAGGGCTTCCTGCAGAAGGCGTCGCAATTATAGCAGGAATTGACCGTGTGCTGGATATGGCACGTACCGCTTGTAATACCCCTGGACATGTTCTCGCTTGTATTGTGGTTTCGAAGTGGGAAAAAGAGTTCCGTCAGGAAGAATGGAATAAAGCTCAAACCGAACAGCCAAGCATTCAGGCATAAGGTTAAGATAAAGGAGCATATATGTTTTGTAGTTCCCCGTCAAATGTTGAGGTGATGGTCTTCGGACCTCACCCTTTTTCAATGTGAATCCTCATCCTTTAAACTTTTGGGCAAATAAAACCATTTCTAAAAAAGCATTCAATACTCCTTAAACAAAAGGCATTCCCTTTAAGTGCTTTGCTCAATCTGAACATGGCTTGAATTTAATGGTTAAGGGACTGAAGGAATTGGTTGAAGCTGGACAAGTTAGCTATAAAGGCTAAAGTCGTTAGTGCAATCGAGAATTGAGTCAATGCTCTCCAAATAAACTGGAGGGCTTTTTTTCTTAGTCAACCATTATTGGTCTTGTTTATTGATACGCCGGGTATGTTTTTTTATTTGGACAGTTTATATTGACAATTACCTTATACTTGGTAATATTTCTTTATTATTACATTTATACGCTTGTTATTTCTTTAATTTTGTTACTTATAAATATTCATTATTAATTTCACATACTATGTTGCTATTTACCAGGTAGTGAGTTGTGGTTGATTTCCCCTCCAGATGCTCGCTTTCCGCGGGG
>NZ_JBHZPF010000086.1:0-10968 GCF_042787975.1 Peribacillus sp. YIM B13482 | reverse complement strand
AGGCGCTTGCGCTTTTTATGAAATCCAGCTTCAGCGCCTAGCTCGCTGTGAAAAAGAGGATTGCCCTCACAAGGCAAAAAGCGCCTTATGGGACAATCCCTATTTTCTTCACGAGCTACCCAGGCGCTTGCGCTTTTTATGTAAAATTTATTATAATAACAGGACATGTCTAATGACTGACAGGATAAAGGAGTTTTTTGATGAAACAAAACCAATTTGAACGATTTAATTTGAAAAGCTACATTCTAGATGCAGTTCGTACTTTAGGGTTCGATAAGCCGACGGAAATTCAAGAGCGTGTGCTTCCGTCGCTTTTAAAGGGAAGTAGCTTAATTGGCCAGTCGCAGACAGGTACAGGAAAGACACATTCCTATTTGCTGCCGATTATGAACAGGCTTGATGCTGGTAAAAATGAGGTTCAAGCGATTATTTCCGCACCAACCCGTGAGTTAGCGAACCAAATCTACAAAGAAGCTTTGAAAATTGCTGACCATTTCCCTGAGGATGAGCAGATTCAAGTCCGCTGTTTCATCGGTGGTACTGATAAACAACGAATGATAGATAAATTGAAGACACAGCCACAGTTGGTAATCGGAACGCCAGGCCGGATCAAGGATTTGGTTGAGGCTCAGGCCTTACAAGTGTATACAGCAAAAATGCTTGTAGTCGATGAAGCGGACCTTATGCTAGACATGGGATTCCTTGAAGATGTCGATTTATTTGCATCACGTATGGCTGAAAAAATTCAAATGCTTGTCTTCTCGGCAACCATTCCTGAAAAATTGAAGCCGTTTTTGAATAAATATATGGAGAATCCTAAGTATGTTCAAGTGAATCCGAAGCAGGCGACAGCTGCGAAAATTGAACATGTTCTGGTACCGCTTCGCCACCGTAACAGGGAGCAGTTACTTCATGACATCATTGTTCGTTATAATCCTTATTTGGCGATAGTTTTCACGAACACAAAAAAAATGGCGGATCATGTGGCTAATTCCTTGATTGAAAAAGGGTTGAATGTCGGTCGTATTCATGGGGATTTAACACCTCGTGAGCGTAAAAAAATGATGAAGCAAATCAAAGATTTAGAGTATCAATTCATCGTTGCGACTGATCTGGCTTCCCGTGGAATCGATATTGAAGGTGTAAGCCATATCATAAACTATGAATTGCCATCAGATTTGGATTTTTACATCCATAGGACGGGAAGGACTGCTCGTGCAGGATATTCCGGCATTGCCACTACCATTTATGATACATCCGATGAAGATTCATTGAACCGGCTTGAAAAAATGGGCATCGAATTCCGTGATGCCGATATCCAAAACGGTGATTGGGTTGATATCGACGAACGTAATAAACGGAAAAACCGTAAAAAACAAAAATCTGATATCGATGTTAAAGCGAGCAGGCACGTCAAGAAGCCAACTAAAGTCAAGCCAGGATACAAAAAGAAAATTCAACGCGATGTGGAAAACTTTAAAAAACGCGAACGTCGTATACAGAGAAAGAAATAGGGGAGTAATCAGATGCTGAAGATTGGATCGCATGTTTCAATGAGCGGGAAAAATATGCTTCTTGCTGCGAGTCAAGAAGCGGCTTCATATGGCTCCAACACATTCATGATCTATACGGGGGCCCCTCAAAATACAAGACGTAAAAAAATCGAGGATTTAAATATTGAAGCCGGAAGACTGCATATGGAGGAGAATGGAATAAGCGACATCGTAGTCCATGCCCCATATATCATCAATATAGGAAATACCACGAATCCAGCCACATACGAGCTGGGGGTCAACTTCTTACGCAGTGAAATCGATCGGACCGAAGCGATAGGTGCAAGGCAGATCGTACTTCATCCAGGTGCGCATGTTGGTGCAGGCAGTGAAATGGGAATAAAGAGAATCATCGAAGGTTTGAATGAAGTGCTGACAGCCGACGATAAAGTTCAGATTGCCCTTGAAACGATGGCGGGTAAAGGTACTGAATGTGGCCGGTCTTTCGAGGAGTTAGCGATGATCATTGATGGTGTGACCCATAATGAAAAATTATCGGTATGCTTCGATACTTGCCATACTCACGATGCAGGATATAATATCATTGAGGATTTTGATGGTGTGCTGAATGAATTTGATAAATTGGTCGGTATTGACCGCATCAAGGTCCTTCATATAAACGATAGTAAAAACGAACGCGGCATGCGTAAGGACCGCCATGAAAACATTGGCTTCGGTCATATCGGTTTTAAGGCGTTGAATGATATTGTCCACCATCCGCAATTAAGCACTGTTCCAAAAATCCTGGAAACACCTTATGTAGGGGAAGACAAGAAAGACAAAAAGGCCCCTTATAA
Organism: Peribacillus sp. YIM B13482; assembly: GCF_042787975.1. Taxonomy (NCBI): domain Bacteria; kingdom Bacillati; phylum Bacillota; class Bacilli; order Caryophanales; family Bacillaceae; genus Peribacillus; species Peribacillus sp. YIM B13482. The sequence goes on along the minus strand of NZ_JBHZPF010000086.1, from coordinate 8,618 downwards.
ATTTGAAATTGATATGTTCAAGAATAATCAATTTGAAGAAGATTTACTGGAAAAAATCGGATCTCAGCAATAATCATAATAGAAAGGGACGATTCATCTTTATTTCGATGAATCGTCCTTTCATTTTACATTTAGTTTAAGTATACTCATTCAAAGTAGGCTTAAAAGGTGGAAGTAAGGTTGTTAAAGAGGGATTCTATTTCCCTGGCTGTGCCTGCTCCGGCAACTTTTGTAATTTGACCCAGTACGTTCTGTCTTTGACGTATATCAAAAATGTTGATTTTTTTACCTGCTAGAAGTGCAGTGATATCCTGTGCTTGTTTTTGGGTGAGTGCAACCCCATGCTGCTTAGCAAGGGAAAGCAGTTCATCAGGGCGAATACTGTTGATTTTATGATTGACCATCATTTCAAATAATTTCAAACGATCTCCTCCTTTGTTAAAACATATGAAGGAAGCAGACGTATGTGAACATGAAAGTTTGTTTGATTTACGGGAATTTGGTTCAGCTAACATTTTTTGATGGTTCAGGGCGGATGGACACTTGTTCAGGGGACCGGATTCTTTACATCTGGACTTCTTTGATTTATACTAACGATTGTTAATCGTAATGATTCTTAAAAAAAAGGTGATCTCTTTGGATAATGTAGTAAACCCCATAATTAAATTAGAAGATATATCTTACAAATATACAAAAGATCTAGTGCTGGAACATGTTTCGCTTGAAATTCCTAGAGGGGCCTTCTTAGCTATCGTTGGGCCGAATGGATCCGGTAAGTCAACCCTTTTGAAATTGCTGCTTGGTCTGTTCAAGCTCCAAAAGGGAAAAATTGAAATATTCGGGGAAGACATAAGGCGCTTTAAAGATTGGCAAAAGGTAGGGTTCGTTTCCCAAAAGGCGAACTCCTTCAACTCAGGATTCCCTGCCACTGTATTTGAAGTGGTTCAAAGCGGTTTGACCAAAAAAATCGGTTTATTCAAGTTTGCAGTCAAAGAGGATAAGCAAAAGGTGAAGAAAGCTTTGGAATCCGTGGATATGCTTGAATATCAGAACCGCAATATCGGAGAATTGTCCGGAGGGCAGCAGCAGAGGGTATTCATTGCCCGTTCACTGGTCAGCGAGCCGGAATTGATGATATTGGATGAGCCCACGGTTGGCGTTGATTCAAAGAACGTCCACCAATTTTATGAAATGCTTGAGATGCTGAATAAAAAATTAGGAATAACACTGATTTTAGTAACCCATGATGTTGGTACTGTGACGGATAAAGTCACACATGTCGCCTGCTTAAATAAAAAACTTCATTTTCACGGGGATGCCTGTGAATATAATGAGTTGAATGAAAGCGAGCTCTCATCCATTTATGGACATGGGGTCCAATTATTAAATCATAATCATTAATATGTTTTGGAGGATAGCCCAATGATATCGGGGATATTGCAATTTGAATTTTTGCAGAACGCATTCTTGACCGGAATCATCATCGGAGCGATTGCGCCATTAGTGGGCGTTTTTGTCGTGGTAAGGCGGATGTCGATGATTTCCGATGCTCTCAGTCATGTAGCGCTTGCTGGTATAGCGTTTAGTTTATTGCTTCAGAAGAGCTTTCTATCTCTAGCAGGATTGAATCCACTTTATATAGGAATGGCGTTTTCTGTAGGTGGTTCATTATTCATTGAAAAATTAAGAGGGGTGTACAAGCATTACCAAGAGCTTGCAATCCCGATCATAATGTCCGGCGGCATGGGTCTTAGTGTCATTTTCATATCCATTGCAAATGGTTTCAATACGGATTTATATGGTTATTTATTCGGCAGTGTCAGCGCCGTCAGCCGGGCTGACTTATATGTCATATTGGCAGTGGGGATAGTCGTTGCATTAATGCTCACCCTATTGTATAAAGAATTATTTCTGTTATCATTTGATGAAGAGCATGCAAAAGCGTCGGGAATACCTTATAAAGCGATTCATTTTATTTTTATTGTCATGGTCGCATTGGTCATTGCCGCTTCTATGAAAATCATTGGCATATTACTGGTTTCTTCGCTCATGACGCTCCCTGTAGCAGCCAGTCTCCGTTTCGCAAAGGGCTTTAAGCAGATGATTGTTTTTTCGGTAATATTCGGTGAAGTATCCGTCATAGGCGGATTATTTTTATCATACAACCTTGATCTCGCTCCTGGTGGGACCATTGTAATAATAGCTGTGCTAATTCTCATCTTGTCAATTTTGTTTGATAAGTGGAAAAATCGATAGATGGGGTGATGTTTTTTGAACGTAACTACTGCCATGCAATTATTAAAAGATAAAGGTTTTAAACATACAGGAAAGAGGGAAGAAATGCTTCAGCTTTTCTCTTCCAGCGATAAATATTTAACGGCAAAAGATGTATTGGAGAATATGAAAAAAGACTATCCAGGGTTAAGCTTTGATACGATTTACCGGAATCTTTCCTTATTTGTCGAATTAGGCATCTTTGAAGCGACGGAGTTGGAAGGGGAAAAGCATTTTCGATTTACATGCGGCCATTCTTCCCATCATCACCACTTTATCTGTTTGAATTGTGGAAAAACGAAAGAAATCGAATTGTGTCCGATGCAGGAACTTCAGGAAAGCTTGAAGGACTACGATGTTTCAGGACATAAATTTGAAATATACGGACGATGTCCTGCATGCAGTGCATCTTAGAAACATAAAAACCATTGACACTCGGTCAATGGTTTTTCCTGTTTCACTTTATAGTTGCCGGTTGCCCTGACATCCAATTATTCACCCAGACAGAAGCTTCTTGCCAATTGTTGACCCGGATCACCCTTTCAGGCACAGGATCTTGGTTGTAAGGGGTATTAAATAAAATCACGGGTATTTTACACTCTTCCGAAATGGCCACTGCATTATCGTGCTTGTCCTCTAAAAAGAGATCGACTTCAAATTTCTTGGCTGCAGCAACTTTATCGTGTGATCCTACAAGCTCGATATGATCATATAGGACTTCGTTGCTCGTGAACCAATTCTTCGTTATATCCAATAAACGGTTGCTCCGGGCACTGATGAAATATAAGTTAGCCTGTTCTGTCCATTTTTCCAATACATCCTTTGCTCCCTCAGCCAATAAAGATTCGGAATAGATGATTGGCTCGGTTTCAATGAACCATTTAGTGAAATCTTCTTTTGGAACATTAACGAATGGGTATAAGTCATACTCCGTTATGTCTTCATATGCTAAATTCAGCTGAAAAGCATTATTTAAAAAAGGGACCATGGAATCAGGTCTCGTAACAGTTCCATCTATATCGATGCCAAATCGTTTTTTCATGATGAATCTCTCCTCATATTCAATACTTGTAATAGTGTAACATATACCAAGATAGCTTTGGTAAAAACCCGTATTTATTTCCAAGACATGAAACCATTTCACGATGGATTCCATCACTTTTTACATACACTATAAATGCTCCATAAACGAAAGTGAGGGATTCACTAATGGAAAAAGATCAATACTCCAGTATTGACGATGAGATGCAATTGACTAAAAAGGGCAGTGAACCATCCGTTGTTGTGGATGATCAGCATCATGAGCGATATTATAATGAAGATACACCTGCAGATGACAGGCGGTATGAAAGTCGTGGGACCATTACCAATAATATGGATAACCAGTATAATGAAGAAACGTCTGCAGAAATTTCAACACCACCTCGAATCAGGGAATATAAGAATAATGAGTCAACTAAGGCTGATGATTCTGGGAATGTTGCTTCAAGAGGACAGGCTATTGGTGTCATAGCTTTGATCATCTCCATTTTATCGTTATTCATGATGCCGTTCATTTTAGGGGTTGTGGGTATAATTGTAGGGATAGTGGCCAGAAGCAGGGGATCAAACTTGGGTACTTGGGCCATAGTAATAGGTGCAATCTCCATCATCGTTGGCATATTCATCCTGCCATTCTTTTAACAATTTGAAACCCTTTGATGTCATTTCTTAAAATGCATCAAAGGGTTTTTAAATAAAAAAAATCCCGATAATGAAAAATCGGGATTTTTTTTATTTATTTTGTAAAGCGGCAGCAGCAGCTTCGGCTCTTTGTTTTTCATAGTACTCTTCAGCGATTTTGTCAATTTCCTTTTTCAGTTCCTCGACCATCGTCTCTTCAGGCACTTTGCGTACAATCTGACCTTTTCTAAACAGCAAACCTTCACCACGAGCCCCAGCTATGCCGATATCAGCCTCACGGGCTTCCCCAGGACCGTTTACCGCACAACCAAGCACTGATACCTTGATTGGTGCTTTAACCGTCTGGATGTACTCTTCAACCTCATTGGCGATCGAGATTAAATCAATCTCGATCCGACCGCAAGTAGGGCAGGAAATTAATGTGGCCATGTTAGAAGCAAGGCCAAATACTTTTAGGAGCTCCCTTGCCACCTTCACCTCTTCGACAGGATCGGCACTTAAGGAAACACGCATCGTGCTTCCAATACCTTGACTTAGGATGGCACCTAGTCCGGCAGCACTTTTTACGGTTCCTGAGAACAGTGTACCTGATTCCGTGATTCCCAGATGTAAAGGGTAATCGAATGCTTTAGAAGCTTTTTCATATGCTTCGATGGCTAAATTCACATCAGAAGCCTTCATGGAAACGATGATGTCATGGAAATCGTGATCTTCCAGGATCTTGATATGGTGTAAAGCACTTTCAACCATGCCATCGGCAGTGGGGTATCCATATTTATCGAGGATCTTCTTCTCGAGAGAACCAGCATTTACCCCGATGCGGATTGGAATTCCTTTAGCCTTCGCAGCTTTCACGACAGCTTCTACCTTTTCACGGCGTCCGATGTTACCAGGGTTTATCCTGATTTTATCCGCTCCGCCTTCAATTGCCTTAAGAGCGAGTTTATAATCGAAATGAATATCGACTACAAGTGGGATGTTTATCCGTTTTTTTATCTCGGGGATTGCATCAGCTGCCCTTTCATCCGGACAGGCGACACGTACGATTTGACATCCCGCCTCTTCAAGACGAAGGATCTCTGCAACTGTTGCTTCAACATCATGTGTTTTGGTAGTTGTCATGCTTTGTACTATAACTTCATTATTGCCGCCAATCGTTAAGTTTCCGACTTTAATTGGCCGCGTCTTGGTGCGATGTATGATTTCACTCAAGTGGAATTCTCTCCTTTAGGAAAAAATCAGTTTTGATTTTTAATTTGTTTCTCTGAAATATTGTATCAATGTACATACCGCTTGACAAGGAAATAGGTCGCATTATCTTTTTTTAACAAGTGAAATTACCCATTACTGGATATATTCGATGCTTAGAAATCCCTTTTAATGGTGCTTGGGAGTGCGCAGATCCCCATTTAGAGGTTATTTATAAACGGGAATCTTATATGTTTTGCCAATCTGCATATTTTCGGGCTTCAATCCTTCATTCAAACTTTGAAAGTCAGAAATGATCGTTTCGATTGGCTGATTAGATCCGACTTTTTCCGTTTCAATGATGGAGAGTAAGGTATCCCCGGGTTTCATGGTGATTTCTTTATAAGCGGCAGATGGTGCGGATGCAGGCTTACTGGCCGGGACGGTCGGTTGGCCTGTAGTGGCCGGTGGATGGGAAGGCGGCAGGGTACCCGTAGTCAAATCGAAATAAATAATAAATAAAGTGAAACAGAATGAGATAAAAAGCAGTAGCCGTTTCAATTTTCCATCCTCCCAAGCTTGTCTTTATTTCATTTATACTTGTAAGAATCTAAAAATATGCCTAAAAATGGGCAGTTTTTCAAATGGAATGTGGGAGGGTCATTCCATTTTTCTTTTTCAGTTGATTAAAATCCTTATTATTTGAATGAATGTTAGTTTCCTTTGGGGTCAGACCAATTTCTCTTGCCTTCATTATGAGTAACAGCCCTTGTACATCAATATTACTCTCCTTCACGTCTATCACCTCTTAAATACTATTTCAACATTAAGTATAAGAATGACTTGGTGAGTATTTTGTCGAATTAAGAAGAGATGAAAAAATATGACTGTAGTCATATGCGGGAAAGCAGGGAGAAACTGCAAAAGCAAAAAGACCCGGAACAGAACAGATGGGTTCCGGGTCTTTTTGCTTTTTAAGGTCAATCTGCGATCTTATTAGCAGCTGTTTCTTTAATGGATAAATATAACATTATCAATGTCACAAACCAGCTAATGATTGAAGCGAATGGAACCGTTGCTTTAAAAGCATCCATGATGGTGAAGAATATGGTGGCAAGTGTAATGCTATATGCACCAATTCTCCATAGATGCCTATAGGAAAGCGAACGGCCAAGGGCATTTTTGAAAAGAAGTCCAAAAGCGGCAAGGATTGTCACTTTAATGAAGATTCCGCTAGCAGTAAACAGGTATAATATAAGTAGTAGCAATGGAAGGATGATCGGTAGCACAGATTCAACTGACTCAAGCCAAGTGGATATTTCCTGATTATCTCCTTCCAGAAGTGAATATGGAGTGGATTGCACGTTGCCGCCAGATACGAACACCAGATCAGACTTTAAAAGGGCGACAGCCTCATCAGCTTTTGCAGCTACTTCTTCCGGGGTCAAGGTCCCCGTACCATCTACAAAAATTTGATATCCGTTTTTATTCAGGCTAAATGGTTCACCTTCTTCAGTCGTCAACGTGCCATTTTTGATTTCAAATGCAGGTAAGTCTTCAGATACTGTTTCATTCATGGCATCTATCCCGTCAACTATCATTGTACCGAAATAAAAAGCTGAAGGGAGAAAGGCAATGAGACTTATAAAGAATACGAATAATATCGTTTTCCCGATACCTTGGCTTTGAAAGGAAGCGATATCTTTAGGAGAATATATGCTTACCCATAGTTGTTTGAATATGTTCAATGTTTTCAGCACCTAACTATATAAGATTCCTAACCAATTTTAACTATTTGGGAAAAATAAAACAACCTGTTTTCTGCTTCAATGGTTTCAACCATTAATAAAGAGGCAATTATGGAGTGATAGAGGAAAAAATAATAAATGAAATGAGAAAGGGCGTTTTTAGTTATGGATACACTATTTTGGATAATAATTATCCTCATGTTCATAACGGGCTTTGTCGGTCTGATTTTTCCGATCATCCCAAGTGTTTTATTCATATTCGGCGGAATATTGTTATATGGACTATTTTATTCCTTTGAACCATTTGGCTGGTTTTTCTGGACTGTCCAAATTTTATTCGTCATCCTTTTATTCGCAGCTGATTATATAGCAAACATGGTTGGAGTCAAAAAATATGGCGGAACGAAAGCGGGGGTTTGGGGCAGTACGATTGGGCTTCTGGTCGGACCATTCGTGATTCCGTTCGTCGGAATTCTAATAGGCCCATTCATCGGGGCATTCTTGGCGGAAATCCTAGTCCATAAAAAAGACCCGGTTACTGCTTCTAAAATCGGCCTTGGTTCCGTTGTAGGTTTTATAAGCAGCGTAATCACCAAAGGCATCATTCAACTTCTGATGATAGGATATTTTATATACGTGGTATTCTCATAGGAAATAAAATCGAAAAATGAAAAATTGAGGCATAAGGTTTGAAACGGTTACAAAAATTTGATACTCTATTGCTAGCGAGCTTCAGGTATCTTTCCAGAACTGAAGCCCTCAAAAAAAACAGCTTACATAGGGAGGAATTTTATAATGGCTTTTGAACTTCCACAATTACCGTATGCATATGATGCATTAGAACCACACATCGACAAAGAAACAATGAACATTCACCACACTAAACATCACAACACATATGTGACAAACCTGAACAATGCCCTAGAAGGCAACCAAGAACTTCTAAGCAAAAGCGTTGAAGAAATTGTCGCTAACCTTGACGCAGTACCTGAAGCTGTACGTACAGCTGTACGCAACAATGGTGGCGGACATGCTAACCACACATTATTCTGGGAAATCCTTTCACCTAACGGCGGCGGACAACCAACTGGTGAATTAGCAGATGCTATCACTTCTAAATTCGGAAGCTTTGACAGCTTTAAAGAAGAGTTCGCTAAAGCGGCTACTACTCGTTTTGGATCTGGCTGGGCTTGGCTTGCTGTCAACAACGGCGAATTGGAAGTAACAAGTACACCGAACCAAGACAATCCATTATCAGAAGGTAAAACTCCACTTCTTGGATTGGACGTTTGGGAACATGCTTACTACCTAAACTATCAAAACCGTCGTCCTGAATACATCAATTCTTTCTGGAATGTTGTAAACTGGGATGAAGTTGCAAAACGTTACAGCGCTGCAAAATAATTAGTAAGAAAAAGACAGGAACTCCTTTACAGGAAATCCTGTCTTTTTTTTGTTTATATATGGATGGCAGTATCTATAAGGTAACCAGTGTAAGTGCAACTATTTCTCTGTCTTCGCCATCCTGTCTTGCCAATCGAAGAGTTTTCTTTACACTGTTCAAAATGCAGGAAAGGAAAATGCGTCAAGGACCTTAGCGGTAAACAGTGTAAGTGCAACTACTTCTCTGTCTTCGCCATCCTGTCTCGCCAATCGAAGAGTTTTCTTTACACTGTTCAAAATGCAGGAAAGGAAAATGCGTCAAGGACCTTAGCGGTAAACAGT
>NZ_JBHZPF010000085.1:0-12122 GCF_042787975.1 Peribacillus sp. YIM B13482 | reverse complement strand
TTTTTCTAGACATAGTAGATTCTCCTCACTTATTGTGTATGATTCTACATGCCCTTATTTTTATTGTCCAACTAAGTATAACCTGTCCATTGGCACAAGAAGGTAAAAATTATAAGGATATTTTAAATTATTATTATCAAGGTGTAACCATTTCTTCAGTTGAACCCTTTATAAACAAAATGTATGTAAAAAAGTAAAAACACTTTTACTTCAAGTTTTTGAATGTCTTACAAAAGCAACTAATAGCTGCTTTACTTATCATCAGGAGCTGATCAGCAGCTCCTTTATTTATGGAACTAAAAGGGAGGTTAGTTTAATACCCGATATAACTATTGGGTTTAAGAGATATTTAATCTTATTAGGATTTTTTTTATTTGCCTTTACGTCTAAACCTTAACGCTTATAGAAAGGGTGCATTAGTTCCAAATGATGCACTAAAGATGACCACATGGAGTTAGTATAGTTTCTGGACACATTTTAGTTAAGTCCTTACAATGATTTTTGAGAGGATGTGTCCGTCTTGGAACGTAAGAATACAGGTAAAAAATATAATAATGAATTCAAGAAGACTATTGTAGATCTTTATCACTCGGGTAATTCAGTAAGAGAATGGTATGTCAACACAAAACTAGACAACTTTTTTAAGGTGTTCAAGTTTGTAATCAATCGGACTTACATAACCCAGTGTCCCATAAATGAATATATAATAAATGCAAAAAGATTTTCGGTATAGGACTCCTAGAAATATCACCATGATAAAAACCCTAATCTTAATATAGAGTACAGTATTAATCTTTTGGGATAAACAAATACTGTAATTTTTTTGTAAAAAAGTAATAGCGCTCTGGCAGCTGAAGTAGAAACGGAAACAACTATTACTAACATATCAGTTCTATCTGAAGTTAGCAGTGTAACTCCTGGTATTGCAACAGCTACAGCTGGTAAAAAGATCACATGTACCTCCAAGATAAATGCAAAGAATCCAATTGTGGGATCTCCAACGGCAACTGCTACTTCAACAGCAAGTGCATCCGAGGACGCTATCAGTGCAAAAGTTAGGGTATATAACAGTAAGGGAGGTTTACAAGGGTCAAAAGAAGATAAACAGTCTTACTCGAAGTATGCTGGTGCAACATATACTAGTAAATCTGGTTCAATTCCATCTAAAGCTTTTGGCAATCATAATTATATTAAGAAAAATTATAAGACTATCAGGCATGAAACTGTGGATAAATTTTAAATAATAGAAGAAGTTAAGGCTGACATTAGTTAGCCTTAACTTCTTTTCTGGGAGCGGGTTATATGAAAAAACAACTTATGGTAATAACGGTCATTTTATTAATTGGGATTTCAGGTTGGTTATTATATGATAATAAATCAGCTGAAAAAACAAATGGAAATACAAAAGGAGTTCAACCAGGATTTGAGGAAAGTTCTAACACAATATCCTTCGGCCTATTAGATGAAAACGATAAAGTAGTAAATAACGGAAGTATACTAGAACCAAAAGAAAATAAGCTCGAGTATACCTTTTCTCTCTCTAATTTTATTGAAGTGGAAAGGGACTATGCATTAATTGTCCTTGATAACTTTAAACAAATTCCTTTTACAGTCCAAGGAAAGCAGTACAATGTATATCCTTTTAATGCGAAGGCAAATAAAACCGTTGAATTCAAGACAAGTATTTCCGTTAAAAAAGATACAAGTGAAATAGATTATCTTGTTATTAAAAAACCTAATTATTTTACAGAGAAATTAGATATTCCAAAGATGCATTCATTACAAGAAATTTTACCTTTGCGCTTTCAGGTTAAGAACAACAGTCAGAAACAAAAAACAGCTACCTTTACTCCTGAAGAAATGTTTAACGAAGGACCAAACGATACCATATTTATAAGTAAACAAAAAGAGGAATTAACGATTCTTCCTACTGAAAGAAGTGGGGAAGATATTTATATATCCGTCGGAAATATTAATGAGGAAAAAGAAAACTACAATATTATTGCTTTAAGTAATTGGAAGCAAGTTCCTTTTGAAAATAATGAATTAGTAGGTAATGTATTAGTTAATCCAGGTGAAAGAAAGGTTTTTAAATTTAAGCTGCCATTTGTAAAAGCTAACTCGAATTTTCAAGTTATTGCTTTACCAAGACCCTATGAAGTTAGCGAAAAAGATTATGAGAGCACAAGAGCAGAGGGGTCAATGCGAGCAGTTATAAAACCCTAAATAGTATAATAATAGGACCGAACAGCTCAATAACCTTAGATATAAAACAAATCAATTCTCTGACAGTTTTTATCAAGTTGATATATATATAGGTGTTTGTGAGTTTGTCTAATTTTTTGATGCTAGGGCTAGTAAATTCAGAGTAATGTCCATACAGGTAGAGAAAAATTTCCTTAGCTTATTTGAAAACCCTTCTCTAAATTGAGAGGGGCTTTTCTAAAGTATAGGCTTAACCTTCTTTACTAACTCATTAATATCATAAACCACTTTCAAATCTGTTTCAGATCCTAATACAAAGAGATGTAATCCCATTCGGAACAATGGGGCTACCAGGCCCATTTCATAAGTATTTGTCCAATCCAATACATTCTAGATTCATAAGATAAAGTAATGTTTATGAAAAGGAGGATCAAAATTGGGCAAGGATAAAAAAGATAAAAAATGTAAAGATTGTGGACATAGAAAATGCAAATGCATTCATAAAAAATGTAAAGATTGCGGCTATAGAAAATGCAAATGCATTCATAAAAAATGTAAAGATTGTGGGCACAGTACATGCAAATGTAAAGCCGATGTAAAAGTGAAAGTAAATGTACCTGCAGGACCGGAACCAATAGGACCAGTTGTATGCAATAGCACATGTGGGAATCTGTTATTAAGCGATCAGGTTCCGAATTTAAAGATTTGGAAAGAGAAAATGTTGATGAAGACTACCGTAACAATCTCTGTATTTAATAGCGCCATGAGTGCTACATCGATTAAGATTATCGTAATTTCAAATGTTGGATGTCCAGTTGAATTCACCGTTCCTCCTGGTAATACACTTTCGGCAACAGTCGATGATGCCGAATCGATTATCGTATTTCGGATAAATAAGGGGATAGCTGAAGGGAAATTTAACTTGGAAGTATGTTTTCCTGTTTTTTACGATAAAAAACATAAATAGAAAAATGTAAATAGGAATGCTGAAAAACAAAAAAAAGTTACTGAAAACGTTGATTTTTTTACAACAATCAATTATTAAATCCAGTAGTTTATTGAATTCTGTATCTTTCTAAAATATTCCTCATAACTAAGGAAAGCTGTATTCCTTTTCAGTTCTAGTTTGAACGGAATAAAAATTCTATTAAGTAGTATAAAGGAATTTTTACATGTTCCACTCTTGTCCGTTGCAAGATTACAAAAATCACATTCTATAATATGAATGGCTATACAAGCTATTTAATATTAAATTGGAGGAATTCATAATGTGTGGATCAAATGGAAACGGAGGTTGCTGTCCTCCCGCACAAATGTTCCAAGAAAGCATTTGTGGTAATTTTAATGGACCTTTAGCAGCTGAGACAGTGTGGTCTGCACCAGCAGGCGCCTATTTTTCAGGAACTTTTGAAATTTTCAACTCAGCTTCCAGTTCGACTACAGTAACTGCAACGGTTACTCCTGCTGGTGCTTTAAGTGCTACTCCTGGAAATTCTGACTCTGTATCAGTTGATCAACCTACTGGTTTTGCTATTACAGCAGGTGCTGGAGCTAGTGGGAAGTTTTGTATCACCCTATATAAGCGTGTTCTAGCGTAATAAGATATAAAGGAATACTTTTCTTTAAGTTATTGCTTTATATCTATTAAAATGGACAAATATCATTCGAAAGGAGAGTCATATAATGTGTTTTAATGACAGTTGCTGTCCTCCCGCACAAATGTTCCAAGAAAGCATTTGTGGTAATTTTAATGGGCCTTTAGCAGCTGAGACAGTGTGGTCTGCACCAGCAGGCGCCTATTTTTCAGGGACTTTTGAAATTTTCAACTCAGCTTCCAGTACGACTACAGTAACTGCAACGGTTACTCCTGCTGGTGCTTTAAGTGCTACTCCTGGAAATTCTGACTCTGTATCAGTTGATCAACCTACTGGTTTTGCTATTACAGCAGGTGCTGGAGATAGTGGGAAGTTTTGTATCACCCTATATAAGCGTGTTCTAGCGTAATAAGATATAAAGGATTACTTTTCTTTAAGTTATTGCTTTATATCTATTAAAATGGACAAATATCATTCGAAAGGAGAGTCATATAATGTGTTTTAATGACAGCTGCTGTCCTCCCGCACAAATATTTCAAGAAAGCATTTGTGGTAATTTTAATAACGCAACTGCTGCAGCTACTACAACAACAGTATGGTCTGCACCAGCAGGCGCATATTTTTCAGGAACTTTTGAAATTTCCAACTCAGCTTCCAGTCCAGCAGCTACACCAGTAACTGCGACGATGACATCTACCCCAGCAGGCGCTTTAAGTGCTACTGCAGGAAACTCCGATACTCAATCTGTTGATCAACCTACTGATTTTGCTATTACAGTACCAGCTGGAGCTAGTGGGAAGTTTTGTATTAACTTATACAAACGTGTTCTCGCTTAGTTTAGAGTTCAATATCCTAGAACTGGCTGAATAGGTTTTTTAGTGATTTGTATATAACGACAAAAAGGTATCTTCATCATTTAGATACCTTTTTTAATATCTTCATAAAGAAAAGACCAATTAAATACATTGGTCCCAGGCTGTCGACAAAGTCGACAGCTGTTTTTTATAAAAAGTTTAGCAACAAATTGTGTCCTTCTTTCAAATTTACAACTAAATATGCTAATTAAAAGATAAAAAACCCCCTTTTTCTCCAACAATTCTTTTGGAAAAGGGGTTTGTCTACACTCTGAGACCAATTAAATACATTGGATATGAAATAAATTATATTTACACTACTGTCGTATAATAAAAAACTGTTATTGTATTTTCATGATTGGAAAAAGCATAGATTTTTTCTCCAAAAGTTATATTCCCTAAATCTATCAGGTTATCATGCCCATGGATGAAAATTCCATTGTTCGAATTGACATCCGATCCACCTAAATAAAATGAGTTACCTTGTATCCATACTCTTTGGCCAGTGCCATTTACAAGTATAGTACTTGTATTAGCTGGAAGTGTTATTGTTTGAATCTCTGCCATTATCTCTCCACTCTTTCTTATAAAAATAAGGATTCATAAAAAAAATAAACTAAAATAAAAAGGTAGCTGTTTAACTCTCTACCTTTTCGAATAAAGGAAATAGATAGTTTTTTATTATACTGTTGTATAATAAAAAACAGTTACAGTGTTGCTATCATTTGAATAAGCATAGATGGTTTCACCAAAAGCTACATTCCCTAAGTCTACGACCTCATGACCACCTGAAAGAAAAATTCCATGGTCTGAATCGACATCGGATCCCCCTATAAAATATAAACCGCCTTGAAGTAACACTCTACGTCCGTCACCTTCGACAAGAACTGTTGCTGTATTAGCTGGAAGTGTTATTGTTTGAATTGTTGCCAATTTTAATCATTCCTTTCTTTAATACTTAATTCCCGTTATACCTTTAAAAGTATTAATGAGTTGTTTCCCAAAAACTAAAATCAATAGATATAACATTATTACCACCAGAATTGTTGAGTGTACGTATAACAAACGTTGTTCCAGGAGGCATAACAACGTCACCTTCATATTCAACTGCTACCATTCCTCCAGTAGCAAGTTGAATAAGATCTTGGAAAATAACGCCTCCTACTGTAGGATCAGCTGCCTGGTTTATGAATTTAGCTGTAGCGATACTTGTATTCGTTGAAGCAAAATTGGCGTTGACTGGAGTGAGAGGAGTTCCTCCTGCAAATGAACCATTACGATTAAGGGTAATAACTAAGTTTGAATTTGATGTTCCAGCTATTCGCCCCATATGAAGAATTTTACCTGATCCAACTGGGTTAGTAATCTGTAAAAAGAGTGAAGAGTTATTTGTGACTGATTGTCGTTGAGTCGTTAAAAAGAAATTCCGTCCACTCACGGCAGCTCTAGGTTGGGAGGCTTCTGTTACTACTGGGTCCTCAAAAGTGTTGATTACTTCCACTTCTTCAGGGCATATATTACAATTACTCATTATCATCTCCCCTTCTTGAAAATTTAGGTAATTTGCTCATTTAAGATTAAAGGGAATCAATAGAAGACTTCCGAAATTTTTTAAAAATACGGTACTCATTAGAGTATGTGAGCGTATTTAAAATGATTGTTTTATTGTCTATCAATGAAAAATATTTAACTATTTTACATAGTTTGATGCCAATTCAGGGGTTTGTGTAGTAATGAAAAAATAACGGCATTCAAAACAAGAAAAAGGTTCTTTCAAAGAATCGTTCTTTTTGGAATTGCATCGATAAACAATTAAAAAGAAGCGTTCATAACAAGGTCTTCAAGTTTTACTGTTTTTCCCTTATAGATGAAAAAGAATGAATGTATTACTATGAAAAAATGACCACATTCTGACCACATAATAAAAATTCAAAGGTGAAAAAACTTAATAGAAATTTGTCTTCAGGTTATGTAAAACCTTATTAAATCAACCAATATGAATCAGTCTGAAAAAATACGAAAGTCGAAGATATGTTCCGCACACAAGTTCACCCATGGGAACGCGAACAATATATGTCAATGTATTAATAGTTTCAAAGCCTTGGTATTACTGAGTTTCTCAGTTACCAAGGCTTTTTTTATTTTTATAAAATGAAAGGGAACGGGCTGGCTGACCACATTTCAAACTATTTCATATTCAACTTTAAAACGTGAGCATAGACATCTGCTGTTGTTTGAATGGATTTATGTCCTAAACGTTCCTGCACATCTTTTAAACTGGCTCCGGATTCAAGAAGTAAAACCGCATGTGTATGTCGTAAACCATGAATGGTTATATGTTTTGCAATTCCTGCTTTTCTACAAATGCGAATAAAGGCCCTGTGTAAGGTGGATTTTGAATAGGGGAGGCCATTTCCGCGTTCGAAAACAAGATTTGTTTCTCTATAACATCTTTCTGCCAATTTCAGTTTTATTTCCTTTTGCTTAATGACATGACGTGTTTACAGAGCGGCAAGGCTTTCGTCATGATGGATTTAAAGAGCTGATACCCTTTTTTATCTGAAGAGTTTATTATTCGTGGTTGCTCGGTGTATGGATGAGTGATCTTTTTGTTCACCTTAAACCAGATATAACTTCACAGAAAGACGGCAAGTATTTGGTGGTAAATTTATATCTTTGAGAATTTAAGAAAGGCCAATATTGGTGATGGGGCGGCATTACTAGGAATGGTAAATTGCAAATACCTTCATTTGTAGTTATAAATTCCATTTTTTTGCGTTTTATCATGATAGGTGAGTTCTCTTTTTTTAGACAACAATAAATAGGCAGCCCAATATAGTTGTCCATTTAGGACACTAACCCCTCTTTGTACATAGCCTGAAAGGGTAAACAAAAAGGGAGGATTTCTTGAATGTATAACTATAATCACGCTTTTAACCCTTATAATGTGCCTTATTATATAGACGGAGAACGAATACCGGGGCCGGGCGGTGGTCAATGGGACGGACATGGCGGCGGTTATAGTGGCGGCCAATGGGACGGACATGGCGGCGGTCATGGTGGTGGCCAATGGGACGGACATGGCGGCGGTCATGGTGGCGGCCAATGGGACGGACATGGCGGCGGTCATGGTGGCGGTCAATGGGACGGACACGGTGGTGGTCATGGTGGCGGACATTGGGAACACGGGCAATGGGTTCCACGCTGTAGGAGAGTATGGGTTCATGGATTTGGTTGGACTTGGATTTGTAGGTGATGAAAAAAGACAGCATATTGCTGTCTCCAGGCTGTCGACAAAGTCGACAGCTGTTTTTTATAAAAAGTTTAGAAACAATATATTGTGTCCTTCTTTCAAATTTACAACTAAATATGCTAATTAAAAGATAAAAAAAACCCCTTTTTCTCCAACAATTCTTTTGGAAAAGGGGTTTGTCTACACTTTGCACGGCACATTAATTGATATGCCGTTTACATGTTATGTTTTTTGCTTGCTTTTCCAGACACTAAAAAGTAGCGTTCCCCAAATAATACAGCCTAATAAACCAAGAGTCCTGTGCCATAAGGGGTACCCTGAGTCGTGTTCGGATATCATTCCACCAATAAAATAAATTAAACTAAGGATAAGTAATATAGCTAGCCAAATTTGCTGTTTTTTACTCATAATACACATCACTTTTTATAAATATTTAAAAAACTATCAAAACAAAATCTGAAGAGATATATTTAGCAGCCGTTTTATTAAAATGACCTTTTTTAACGAGAAAATCTGTCAAAGCATTTTCAATAGTACCATTCATGCCTACAGTATAGTCTAAAAATTTATTGATAGATTCCCTATTAATTATCGCCAAACCAAGCTTATTTTCATCACTACAGTGTCTATCAGATTAAGGGTTCTGGTGCAAAAAACTGATTATGATGAAATTCCAAACAACTTATGTATGAATTTTACATCTTTTTTGACACATTTCACATGTTGGTGAAGTTGTCCTTTTTTCATTGTATGTATCGCTTTAATACCACTCAATATAGAAGTGGGTGTTCCATACGACTTGAATCCCAGCATTAACGCACACGCTTCTTAATGAAACGATACCAGCTAATAGGATGTCAATATCTTTATCTAAAATTTTCAGATCATGTCCCACGAGCAGGTACGTTCTAGCCCAGCTACGGTTATCATATATCGATATAAAAAATGGTCAACCAGTAATATTTTCTGGATGACCTTATAATACGAACAGGTGCGTTAGCTGAAGATCGGAGCTGTCTTTAAGGCGGCTTTTTCTTGTGTGCCAGGCATGGCAACTATCTAGGTGGTGAAAGTCCACTGTGGGGGTATACATCGACCAACCACTAAGGAAGCGCAAGGTACTTATCGTGAGGTAAGGGCTGGAGGAAGCGTGGAATAAAATCTTGGCTCGACGAACAGGAATCTGATACTAAGGCTCTATAAAGGGATTAAACTCCAAGACAAGTTAAAGTCCAAAAGATGCGCGTAACTTTATAGAGTAAATCAGGCGAGTAAAAGAGGAAAGATAGGTGTCTTACCCTGGGAGGTCTTGCGGATGTACAGAAGTACAGAAGTACAGTCGAAAAAGGTTAGTCGCAAGAAGTCAGCAGAAGCCATAGTAATGAAATAATTTCATGAAGGGCTGAACAATTTATAGTGTTTCAACGCCACGAATGCGTAAGTGACGAACTCCGAATGTGTTAATGGTGAAAGTATGAGCGTACCTCAAAGAATAACCAAAATAGAGATATCACTTACTACGTGAGAGGAAAGGAGAAACGAGTGTGGAACTTTTAGAACAAATCCTAAGTAATAAAAATATGAACGAAGCCTACATACGTGTCTATAAAAATAAAGGTGCAAGTGGGGTCGACGGAGTAACAGTCGACGAACTAAAGCAATACCTGAAAGAGAACAAAGATGAACTGCGTCAGCGCATCAGAACAAGAAAATACCAACCACAAGCTGCTTTAAGAGTGGAGATCCCAAAAGAAAATGGAAAGATGCGCAAATTGGGAATACCAACAGTAGTGGATAGAGTCGTTCAACAAGCCATTCATCAAGTTCTCAGTCCACTATTTGAAAAGCAATTCAGTGAATTCAGTTACGGTTTCAGACCAAAAAGAAGTTGTGAAATGGCGATAATTAAAAGCCTGGAGTTTCTGAATGATGAACATGATTGGGTAGTAGACATTGATCTTGAAAGATTCTTCAATACCGTCCATCACGATAAACTCATGAGAATCATATCCAACACAATAAAAGACGGAAATGTCATCTCGTTAATCAGAAAATACTTAGTCAGTGGAGTCATGGTGAATGGAAAATATGAAGACACACCTGTCGGTACTCCGCAAGGAGGCAACCTCAGTCCACTATTAAGTAATATAATGTTAAACGAACTTGATAAGGAACTGGAGAAAAAAGGACTAAGGTTCGTGAGGTACGCTGATGATGCCCTTATCTTTGTGAAAAGTGAAAAGGCAGCGAACCGAGTAATGAGCACAATCGTGAGATTTATAGAAGAGAAATTAGGCCTGATAGTCAACGTAGAGAAGAGTAGAATCTCACGTCCAAAAGAGTTGAAATTCTTAGGATTTGGGTATTATAACGACACTAATAACAACAAATACAAAGTGAAACCTCATCCAAGTTCTGTACAGAAGTTTCAAAGGAAACTTCGACAACTGACAAAGCGAAATTGGAATGTTCCACTAGACTACCGAATATTGAAATTGAACCAAGTAATAGTTGGATGGGTAAACTACTTCAGAGTGGCAAACATGAAAAAAACGACGGAACGAGTAGACACAAAGCTTCGCTCTAGAATTAGGGTCATCATATGGAAACCATGGAAAGTAGCGAAGAAACAAATTAAATCGCTTATTCTACTAGGAATTCAGGAGGAAGAAGCGAAAGGATTAACCTACTGTCGAAAAGGTTACCGATTCATAGCAGTATCCAAAGTCGTCCAAAGAGCAATCTCAAACAAAAGACTAAAGCAGAGGGGAGTCCCCTCTGCTTTAGAACATTATCTAAAAGTACACACTGTGATATAAATTGTAACGCCGTATACGCGAACCGTACGTACGGTGTTGTGAGAGGGGCGAAAATAAACTTATTTTCCCCCTACTCGATATGGCACTAACGGGGCAGTTTAGTCAGAAAGAAGTAGTTGTTTTATTGGCCGGACAATAAAGGGCTATTTAATGGAATAAACGTTTTAGGCTAACAATGTTTACTTTAAAGAATTTTCCCTGCCCTAGGTACCTTCCCCTAAGCAGTGAATAGGATAATTTTATAAGCTGTGAAGGGATTGAGAAAAATGTACTATGTTCCTTATATCCAACCGTATCAATATCAAAACCCTTATTATGTTAATGTACCAATGTATAACTATGTAAGAAATCCTGATTATTGGAGTGTTAATAATGCTAACCAATTGGGTTTTTTACAATCTTCAAACGGAAGAAATAATATTGTGGTAAAAGATTATGGACTAAAACCATTTGCAGTGAATATCAATGAGGCTACGAAACAAAACACTACCTACCGTACCGCTTTATGGACAGGAAAACATTTGCAAGTTACATTGATGAGTATTAAAGTTGGTGAAGATATTGGTTTAGAAATTCACCCTGACGTTGACCAATTTTTACGTATTGAACAAGGTCAAGGGGTTGTTCAAATGGGTAATAGAAAGGATAATTTAAGCTTTGTAAGAAACGTCTATGATGATTATGCAATAATGATACCTGCTGGCACATGGCATAATGTAACCAATACAGGTAATATTCCGCTAAAACTATACTCGATATATGCTCCTCCTAACCATCCATTTGGTACTGTTCATGTTACAAAAGCAGATGCATTGGCTTCGGAAGAAGGGCAACGGTTATGGCAATAGATCAACCCATTAAAAAATTATCAAACCCTTCTCTTTAACTTGGAAGGGCTTTTTTTCTGACTTTAATGAGAATATTTGTTCGTGTAGGATAGATGTAAAAGGAGGGATCATTCTGATGGGGACAATTCGTGATAGAGGGCTCGTTAAATGGCAAGCAGCATTGATCATGCCGGAACATAAAGCTTTAAATAAAAAACTGGGTGAGGTGGATTATTTCCTAAATAAGAAGCCTGTCCTCGATGAATACCAGGTTGAGGAGTTTGAAAACAACATTCATTATGCTATGGAATATCATTTGCCGATAAGATTTAAAGTACGTAACGAGGGAAATTCAAAAGAATTGTACGAGTATTGTGTGTTCATACATCCTGTCACGAAAGAGTTACGTATTCAGAAGAAAGATAGTTCCTTTGAGTATATTCAGTTTGATGATATCATTAGTGTAATTGTTGAGGATTAAAAAAAGCCCTTCTCAATGAGGAGGGCACTGAAAAAGTCCCTTCGGGCCAATAGAGGTAGTTTTTCTCAGTTTATTCTGAGGAAATCTA
>NZ_JBHZPF010000084.1:0-12918 GCF_042787975.1 Peribacillus sp. YIM B13482 | reverse complement strand
GTAGATTCTCCTCACTTATTGTGTATGATTCTACATGCCCTTATTTTTATTGTCCAACTAAGTGTAACCTGTCCAAGATCCTCAGGAATAACGAGTGTTTCTTTGTAAATAATAAGGTTGTTAATAAATTAAGGAGGAGTTGTATGCAACAGGATCAACAAGCTAAAGCGAAATTGGGTTCTATTATGAAACCACAATTTTCCGGAACAGATGCACGAAAAGTAAAACAAGAAATTCAAAAAGATGTAAGCGAAGGACAAGGTGCAATGACTTCCCGAGAGGCAGGAGCAATGCGCGATTAAAAAACCACTTTGAGTGGTTTTTTATTTTTCTGCTTCAATTAAACACTTTACATCTCTCATTTCAATTTGATGGAGTTGCTGCAAACTTAATGATTAAGCACGGTTGGTTTGAAAGACCACCTCAAGCCATTGACCGTGAATATCTAGCTAAAGAAATAAACAAATAAATATAGCAGAAACATCTAGCTCAATACGTGTACATAATGTAAAAAGTTCAATATTAATCCTGTTAAAGCAAATAATAGTCCAATGTAAAACGTCCAAGGATTATCCTCTTTTTCAGAATCAAAGGTCAGGTAAGTAATAAAACCCAATTACAAAGATACGATAGGAATAATTATATACTGTGGCCCAAAAATAAAGGATACTAGACCTAATAATAGAGTTAGCATCCCATAAGGATTTTGTCCTTTTATAGTATTTAAATGCTCAATTTCCTCCGGGGTCAGGCCTTCGTGTTCGTACTTATTTATTATTCGTTTAAGCATCCCTTGCACCATCCCTTGAAAAATGATGTATATAACAAAATCAAGCTTACCATAATTGTGAATTATTGGTTATCTCAATTTGTAAAAAAATTGTAGTAACATCACCGTACCCTCTTACAACTTCCCTTATATGAAGGAGCTCTTTTTCTGACAATGTAATTCAACGAACGCACCCGTTACTTTAAGTGTATTAAATCCCAAACTTAGCTGGTTTTGTTTAATAAGAGAGATGTACTCAATACTAATTTTCATTTATTACAGGAATACTGCCCCTTTAGTTCCATAAAGAAAACGCTGCCTTAAAGACAGTTCTGATCTTTAGCTAACGCGTCTATAAGTTGAAGAAATAATAGTCAATAGCTATCCAATAAAAGAGTAATGCACTAATAAACCAAATTAAGTAGTCCTTACGCTTTTTGTCTCTAACTCGTTCATAACAACAGTTTAGAAACTCATTTTACCATAAAATTCCAAAATTGGATTTAAATATCATTTTACTATTCTCATTGTTTAGTATTTATTGTACAGTTCGAATACAATATGCTTGTTGAACTATCCTGCCCCTAGTTCCATAAGAAAAGGAGCTGCTGGTTTTTTCGTTAAGCCTTTATCGCTTCCACTGTTGAAGACCGCTATAATGCCATACGTTTCGCCGCCTTTTTTATCCATTTGCTTTATCATCTCTTTAGCAACAGCGCATTTGTTCAGTATCTGGGACCGTAATTTGTCCTTTTTCTTTGGTCAAATGGTCCATATTAGGCATTGGTGTTAACGACACAATCGTAACGATTATCCATAAGACAAGGAGAGGCTTCCCCAACTTTTTCATTTGATTTCACCTTTCCTTTATATAGGAATGAATATTCATTCCGTTTGTTGCGAAGCTACCCGAATCAAATGACTCTAATAGCATTCCATGCGCTTTCTTCAAGTTCTTTTAATAATTCCGGTGTCTCTGCTAGTTTCCCTGTCTCGATCATCTTAACTAACATTACAATTGGTCCATAAACCATCGCAATTAATGCAGATGACGGTAAGGGGCGAATATATCCTTTTTCCTTTCCATCCTCTATTACTCTTATAATGAAGTCCAGAAAGTCATTAAACGTTTCTTTACTATTCTCATCCAGATAATAACCATCATCATGAGAATTTATAAATATAAAAGCATTCACATTTTTTCTTGCAAAATCAAATATTCTAATTAAAATGTGGGTAAACTGTTCACGTATTATTGAATTAGAAGGAAAGTCGGTTCTTATGGCTTCAGAAAACTGAAGAACACATTTGATAAATAAAGAATTAACAAGGGATTCTTTATTGGCAAAATAACGATAAATGGTCCCAGCGCCCACTTTTGCTTGGTCAGCTATCATTGGTACTGTGGTTCCATCATAACCACGTTCCGCAAAAAGTTTCATAGCTGCTTCAAAAATATCATCTTGTTTGTTTTTGGACATTTCTCTCACCTCATATTAGGAATGAATATTCATTCTGTTTTTAATTATAGTTTAAAGTTGTTAAAAGTCAAGTAGTTTGAAGCTATGAACAGAGGTACTGTCAGAAAATGCGGATTTACAACCAGTATCTATATAATCAAAAAATAATTGTTGGATTTTCCCTTGCTTAGAATCGTTACACCTATCTTGTATACCCATATCTTTTACCAGACCTCTTGTAAGTGGCGAATAGCTATGAAAATGTGCATTTATTAATCCTGGTAAAATTAGATAGTTCGTACAATCAATTGTCTCCTCAGAATCTATTGTTGATTCGAAATGAATTGTTCCATCAAAAATTTATTATTATCCTATTACTTCTCCCAAAGCTCAATACGTCTTCCCTCTGGATCTTCAATCCAAATAAACTTTCCAAATTCATTAATCGTCTTTTCCATAACAAGGGGAACGCCCATATTTTCTAGATGTTTGATACTGTCATCCAAATTTTCAACTTGAAAGTTTAACATCACTTGTTGTTCTGTTGGAAAATAGGGGTCATTTTCAGAAAAGAAGGAAAAGATAGTTTCACTGCCTGATTGTGGTGTAATAATGGTACCATTCCAATTTTCAATTTCAATTTTCAGGACTTTACTATACCATTTTTTTATATCCTCTAGATTTTTAGTCCTCCAAAAGATTCCCCCAAAACCTTTTATTATCATAAGAATCTCCTTCCTATATCCATTAGTTATTTATTTAAATTCTAGTTTTGAAAGCGAATTCCTTCTTTCACTAACCTTCCCCGTTAGCCATTCATGAAGCGCAAAAATCAGCGCTTCACCACAGAGAATGAAAATTGGTCCCTATATCGATACTGTTTTAATGGCTGGTGAAGAAGGTCGTTAATTATGGTGCCTTTGAGACCATCCGTTAGTCACTCCAACAACCACGGTGTACCACCGACTGTGACACTTCTTTGGAAATTAAAAATTCGGAGCTAAATCTTTTGCTTGTGCAATAGCATTTTCTTTAATTTCTTGTGCTTTATCAGGCATTGCCGCATGTCCTTCAACGAATAAACCTTCAAAAGAAGGAACTCCGAAGAATTGCATAATGATATTTAGATATCGGTGACCCATTTCCATTTCAGCTAATGGCCCTTCGGAAAAAATACTACCGCGAGCTTGAATATGTATGGCCTTCTTATCAGTTAAAAGGCCAACTGGACCTTGTTCAGTGTATTTAAATGTTTTACCAGCAACAGAAACGGAATCAATATATGCTTTCAATACTGGTGGGAATGAAAAATTCCATAAAGGTGTTACAAATATATATTTATCGGCAGCTATAAATTGCTCACATAATTCTGAGAGTCGGCCAACTTTTGCTTTCTCTTCCGACGAAAGTTCTTCAAATCCCTTTCCAGATTGAAGTTTCCCCCAACCACTGAAAACATCCACATCAATTTCAGGAATATTTTCTTTATAAAGGTCAATGTTTACAATTTCGTGGCTAGGATTTACTTCTTTATAAGTTTCAATAAATGCTTTTCCAACAGCCATACTGTAAGATTGAGTGTCATCATGAGGATGAGCTGTAATGTACAATACCTTTGTCATTTTATATCTTTCCTTCCCTTCTACATCTTTGAACATTCTAGTTTGTGTAATAAATTAACATTTATACAATTACTTCGTGATTAATCTAAAGCCTAAGGTACAAAGTGTATAGAAAATAATAATCAATTAAAAATTTTCTAGTCTGTTTAGTGAGTGTATAGTTAGGAATTTTAGGGGGCAACATTATGAAAAAAGTTTGTATGACGAGAATCCCACCCGCTTTTATGATACGACCTATGCTCGGCCGCACGCACCTGTTAGCTTAAGTACAAACCTTCACAATCTTGCTAACCTGCCACGTGAGCTTAACAATGAAAACAAACTACAATACAAATATCATAGAAGCCATAACTAAAAATGGAAATAAAACAATTAGCAATATTGATGCTCCTGTCTTCCAATTATTTTTTATTTGAAGTAATTCCTTCTTAGCCTTTTCCTTATTTTTAAGCGACCATATAATAATTCCGACCCAATAAATTGCTAAAAATATATAGCTTGAAGTATCCATAAATTCACCTCTTATTACACTTTTCAATAATCAATGTTTAACAATCATACTTTCACAATTCTGCCCGTAATGGCATAAGAAAAAGGCTGCATCAGCAACCTTCACCTTTTAGTTGATTAAAAATTAATTCCGACTCAATCAGTTAAAATAAACTCTTTACTAAACGAACTATCATTCTTGGGATAAGAGTTAGTTAAGATGTTAAAAATCAATTCAGATAAGATTGAACCACAGATTTCATTCATTATGCCTTTAAAAAAACCTTTGCCTTTCTTTTTTTCTTTTATCATCATTTGTATCCTCTTTATCTTTCATAATTACTCCAATTATGTTCCAATTCCCTAAACCATTCCTTAATAATTCTGCCCCGTTTATTCAATAAGGAAAGCGATCCCTTATTAAAGAAATGCACCCTACAGATAATTAATGAAGAGCGCTATTGGTCTTTTTTAAAAACCCTTTAATTGTTGTATAAATCGAATATAACAATAACCCCCCCCCCCAAATAGCCATATCCCATATTCTTCACTAGGAAGATATTTATCTAATAAAGATTAATATTAGGCCTGATGTAAAAATGTTAAAGGCGTTTTAAAAAAATAATTTCTATTAAATTTCTTGTCCTTAAAATCATTAATTAAGCCTATAACCACAGACAAAATAATTAAATCAGTGACATTCATACGTTTTAACCTTCTTTTTTATTTTCAGCATAAGCGATAAAAAATTCTATTTCATATATAAAAATATTCCCACCTTGTTGAACTATCCTGCCCCTTTAGTGCATAAGAATAATAGCACGGATGCAGGAAGGGGAATTTGAGCAATAAATTTCAAAATATTCCCTTTATTAATTATAATAATTAATAAAGTTTTTTTGTAAATAAGGGGGAAAGATTTTTGGTTAATTATATTTGTGAAACATGTGGAGTCCAATATGAAGGTTCTAAAGAAGTACCCAATCAATGTTTGATTTGCGGGGAAGAAAGACAATATATTAGTCCTAAAGGCCAAACATGGACAACATTAGAACTGATGAAAAAAGATGGAATATTTAAAAATTCTATTAATCTTGACGAAGAGGGGTTATATAGCATAAATACTAGTCCGAGTTTTGGAATCGGACAAACTGCTTATTTAATACAAGATAAGAATTTTAATTTATTATGGGACTGTATTACATATATTGATCAAGATACGATTACCCAAATTGAAGATTTAGGTGGAATCGATGCAATAGCGTTATCTCACCCTCATTATTTCTCTAGTCAAGTGGAATGGGCCGAAGCTTTTGACACTCCGATTTATATTCATGAAGATGAAAGAGACTGGGTAACGAGGCCAAGCGAAAAAATCATTTTCTGGTCTGGAGAATCGATTGAATTACAGGAAGGTGTCATCCTTCAACGAATTGGCGGACATTTTAAAGGCGGCACCGTTTTAGAATGGAAAAATGGAAACAGCCAGAACGGAATATTACTAACTGGAGATATCATTCGGATCGTTGCTGATCGTCAATGGGTAAGTTTTATGTATAGTTATCCAAACTTCATCCCAATGCCAAGTGAAACAGTCGAAAGAATCGCAAATCGGGTTATTGATTTTAAATTTGGCCGTTTATATGACGCATTTCACCAAGTAATTAAAGAAGAAGCCCATAACCAAGTTCAAAAATCTGCAACTAGGTATGTTAAAGCACTAAATGGAACATTGTTTACAACATAAATACAAGTACGATAATTAATAATAAATCAAGGATAGTTTTCAATTTCGTCTACCGAAATGATTTAACTTTTTTACAACAGAAATGCTAATATCCGAAATCATAAAACGTTTTACTCAAACTTTATTCCAAACCAACAAAAGCCACCAAATTGGTGGCTTTCTTATGCTACTAACGCTCTGTTAGTTCATTAAGAAGAGCGATTCTGGAATATTGAAAAAAAGAGGCCATCCTTTTGACAGCCCCCTTTCCGCTAATTATAAAATTTCTAGTAGGGCTCGATATCATTATATTGGTCACTTCAGAATGTTACCACCTATACTTCAGAGAAGGTATCTCCAAAATGAATTGGTTTTCATTCTTTGAAAAAAACTATGAGAATACTGCAATTTTACGTGCGATAGATTCTGTTAAACGAGATGCTACTTTTGGAACAGCCCATTTAATAATTGGTGTTAACACCGCACCAGATAATCCGCCTGCATGGATTTCCACCGTACAAGTCATTATTGTTTCACCATTAACATCTTCTGCAGTAAAGTGACCGCTTCCTGTAAAATTATCTGATAAACCTTTTAGTTCAAACTTAATATTTGAAGGTTCATTCCATTCGGTAATATCTACCTGCGCTTGTATTGTTTTTTTAATACCTTTCACACTACCTTCAAATGTCCAAATAGATTGCTTGTCATTTATGATTTCATGTTCTTTATAGGCTGGTACTGTCGTTGCCCATTTTTCGAGATCACTGACATAATCCCAAACTGCTTGTACATCTACTGGAACTACTACAGTATGCGTTCCCGTTGCCATTATGATCCCCACCTTCACTATGTATGAATTGTAACTTTACATTTCTACAATATAATTATTACATAAAAAGCATAAACTTACATCACTAATTACATAGCTTTCCTTCTTCCAATCCTCCAATTATTTGTAGAATCAAGTTTTTCCGATCCTCCACAATCCGGCCCTTTAATGGAATAACAGGACTGACGTTTTTAAACGACTTTAATGTCACTTAACAGTATTCCTTATGGAACTATCCTACCACAAGAAAAAGGGTGCCTCAGTTGGGTTAAGCACCCATTATAAACATACATTAGATTTTTACATAAAAATTACCAGCTATTTATTAGAAGCTATAGAACATTATAAAAGGGTATGATTTATCTACTCTAAGGAGGTTTTCTAACATGACCAAGAAAAATCAACAGCAAAAACAAATAGACACTCAACTACCTGATGCAAACTTTACTGATACTGAATTAGGACAAGAACTTGCAAATATTCATCAAGAAGTTTCTCAATTAATTCAAACCGTGTCTCAATTTCGAGATTCTCCACAAGGTGCCCAAGCAAATCAAGCTTCAAACTCATCAGAAAAACAGATGGAATCATTTAGTTCTCAAGCTCACCAACAAATGCAGAAAACAGATCAACAAAGTCAACAAGAAGAAACTCCAAAAGAAAAACACAATATAAGAGATTATGATAGAGCATGGGAAGATGACCGTCTTTAATAGAGGGCATCTTCCTTTAATTCATTGACTCAAGTCCTTCATTTCTTCTTTCACTAACTTATCCCGTTTTTGCTTAAGAAAAGGAGCTTCTGATCAGCTCTTTGTAATAAAGTAAAGCACCTGTTAGTTGAACAAAGAGCAATCACCTTATTCAGCCATAGGTCTCGTGCCATTCATTTTTAAAGTCTATTTATCAATAAAGTCTATGTTATTGTCTAGACACCATTTAATCGCAATTTGTTTATATCGTTCGTCACGATAAGAATACCATTGGTCCTCCATTTCAAAGTCAATGATTTTGTCCCTAAATCTTCTAAAAGCACCCTTCCCCTTAATTGAACTTAATAATTTATCTTGTTTTCTTTCATCACTAACAGTAAAACAAAAATCTTCTATAATCTCATATTCATTTATTTCATATTTTGTTGGGAGTTCCTTGTAATTCTCAAAGTTTTCAAATACATCATTAGCAACTTTTCTATCTTCTTGTTCCCACTCAGGTAAATGCCCGAATTCTTCTTCATCTTCAGCTGCTCTCAAGTCATCCAAAGTTACTGAAATGATTTCACCAGTTTTTACATTTAAAAATGTCCGAGACTCATCAAACTGCATTTCCAATTCTTCAATAATGGCCTGAATCTTTACTGGATTTTTCAATTATTGATCACCCTTCAATTTTTTACTAATGCACCTGTTAGCATTCCTGTAGCTCGTTAAATATCAGGTTTTAAAAAAATAGAGCCCCTCAGTAAGATACGAGTATAGAGACCAATCTAACTCAAAGCCTTAAGGAGGAAGCTACTATGAATTTTAAAATGCAAAACAAAAAAAATCAACTAATTGAGAGAATTACGGATCAACATCCAGTTGTTGACGGACATACTAGAAAAACTACACGTTATTGTGAAGGAGGAATAGCTAAAATATGGCCCAATTGTTGAATAAAGATCAAATAGCACTCTTCAACTATCCTGCCCGATAGTTGCATAAGAAAATGGAGCTGTTTCCAGCCCCATATAGAAGTAAAGCACCCATTATTTCATTAAGGATCTACACTGTGAAATAATTATTGTCTCGAAACACCTAATTCCTTCCAACTTCGACTTATTGTACAATAAAGCTAAAAAGGTTTGAGGTATCTAATGATAAAAGGAAATTCTTATATTCTTGTTTTCTCCGTGCTTGTCTTTTTAATAATACTACTTGTTTCAACTACACCCATAATAATTAAAACTTTACTTGTTATTATAACGATTGGGTTTCTATTTCCTATTATTAGAAATATTCTGTTTAAAGATAAATTCAGAAAAATCAAAGTGGCTTTCTATTCATCATTGTCCTTTACCATTGGATTTTTTCTAATCTCTATGATTGAGGAACAATCATTTAATTTAAATGGAGAGTTATTTGGTTTTACTATTATTCTGCTTTTTTATAGTTTAATTGGAAATTTCGTTTATGGCTTACCTGTATCTCTAATTGCTGAATTTATCTCTATGAAGTTTTTCAATATTCGATTCTGGTTATCTGGATTAATTCATATTGGATTTGGGTTGGGTACATACTTTATTGAACCAGGTTTCTCTATACCTGCGATTATTTGCTCGATAATCTTTTTTGCTCTTGATGAAATCACTAAAAAAAATTCGCCTTCTTCTTCAACTAACCTGCCCCGATAGTTCATTAAGCAAAAAGGCCACCTGTCACTTTAAGAGTTATTTTGCACTATAAGTAAATATAAAAAGCCCAATTTCTCAGCACTAAAATTGAGAAATTGGACTTTTACCGTTACTTCGGAAAAGCGCCCTTTAATGGAATACCTAAAATATGATCTTAGTCTTAAAATCAATTAATTCCTCTTTCACGAAAGCCCCCGATAGTTTAAGTATAATATTTAACAATCGTAGACTAGTAAGCACGAGCAAACCAAACCGTATGTTTTGCTTCTTTACCACAATGAAGGCATGTGTGCTTTGTTGTCGGTGGGTTAAATGGAATGTTTCGTGTTGTGAATTTTGTTTTTTCTTTTACATTTTCTTCACAAGCATCCTCTCCGCACCAACCAGCTAATATCCAACCAGGAATTGTTCCATTTTGTTCGGATTCTGCTAGATGTTGTTTTAACTGTTCGATTGTATCGATATGTGTGTGTGAATTCTTCGCACGGAAAGCTTTTGCTTTTTCAAATAGACGAGTTTGCATTGTTTCAAGTTCTTTTTTAATGCTTTCAACAATTGATTCTAAAGGTACGGAAACTTTCTCCTCTACATCACGTGCTTTCATTAAACCTTGATTATTTACTAAATCACGTGGACCAAGTTCAATACGTACAGGTACACCTTTTAACTCCCATTCATTAAATTTATAGCCTGGAGATTGATCAGAATCATCAAGACGAACGCGAATTCCTTCCGCTTTTAAAGCTGCAAAGATTTCATCTAATTTCTCCATAATTGCATGGTTCTTTTTCCATGGACCAACTGGAATCAAAACAACTTGAGTCGGTGCTATTTTTGGTGGTAAAACAAGACCTTGTTCATCGCCATGAACCATGATGACCGAACCAATTAAACGTGTGGACGTACCCCAAGATGTTGTATGAACATATGCGTGTTTATTTTCTTTATTTAAATATTTTATATCAAATGCTTCCGCAAATTTTGTACCTAAGTAGTGTGAGGTACCTGCTTGTACGGCTTTTCCATCTTTCATCATTGCTTCAATGGAGAATGTATCAATCGCACCGGCAAAGCGTTCTAATGGTGTCTTTTGCCCTTCATAAACTGGAATCGCAAGTAATCCTTCTACGACTTCTTTATAAATAGTTAACATTTGCATTGTTTCCTTACGCGCATCTTCTTGATCCACATGAGCAGTATGTCCTTCTTGCCATAAAAATTCAGAGGTACGGATGAATGGAAGAGTTTTCTTTTCCCAACGGAATACATTTGCCCATTGATTAATTAAAACTGGAAGATCTCGATAACTTTTAATCCATTTTGAATACAAATGTCCAATCATTGTTTCTGAAGTTGGACGCAGTGCTAAACGTTCTTCTAATTTCTCTCCTGCTGCTTCTGTTACCCAAGGAAGCTCTGGTGAGAATCCTTCAATATGATCCTTTTCCTTTTCGAAGAAGGATTCTGGAATTAACATTGGGAAGTATGCATTGCGATGACCGGTTTCTTTAAACCGTTTATCCATCTCTTCTTGAATATGTTCCCATAATTCATAGCCATCTGGCTTAAATGCAATACAACCACGAACTGGGGTGTAATCCATTAAATCAGCTTTTTGAATCGTATCAATATACCATTTTGAAAAATCGTTTGTTATTTGTGACATCGTCTTTACCTCCTGAGAAAATGAAATAACTTTACAAAATAAAAAAAGCATAAAGAGTCCTTAAAAAAGGACGTCTTTACGCTAGTAGACGTGGTACCACCTTAGTTCGACATTAATAATAAATATTAAGTCCTCTAAACGTTTGTAACGAAACGACTCGGTTAATTTTTATCTAACATCTCCGTGGTAGGGTTCAATAAGAAGGGGTGATATAGCTTTCAGCCAAGGCTATATTTTCTGTTTCACAATCCTTATTTACTTGAGCACATCATTGATTACATATTTATAAATTAATATATCAATTTGCTAAAAGTAATTCAATTATTACTGTAACACAAACAAAAGCTACTACAAAAATAACTAAGCAGATAAAAATGATAGAAGCATTTAAATATTTACTCCTTCTTATAATCATAAAAAGAAATGTTTTAATTTTTGCTTGTTGAATTAACCTGCCAGTTACTTTAAGTATAAAATTTCACAATCTCTTCTAAACTTTAACCTAGAAATCCAATTTTCTTTAAAGGCGTTGCTCCATAATATGGTCCGATTGCTGAACAAAATTAAAAAAGCATTCTTTAGCTATCTGTTATTTAGTTCATAAATAAGGTTCCATAAACAGATATTTATGCTGCTAAAACAACTTTATCAAAAAACAACATGTTGATAATTTCATAAACGCTATTTGTTACAAAACTCGTGATTTAGTAAACAGTTTTTATTAAATAGTTAAATAATTTTTAGAGAATAGAACTAACGCACCCGTTAGTTTAAGTATAATCATTCACAATCTCTAATAACTTCTCTAAAATTTTTAAGTTATGTACAAAAACTATACTTTGACATCGCATAAAGTATGGAGATTATTTCAAGTAAAATAAAACTGCCAAGTTGATTTTTAAACTCACTTATTTATTGAGTTCATTAGTTGGAAGAAGTATTCAAGTTTGTGAGTCTTATTTAGGTTATACCACGAATGTAATGTATCTGGTGCAAATACATCTAATTTTTTCAGTACTTCCATCGCAAATTCCAAAGGAGCTACTCCTGATGCAGTAACCAAATTTTCACCAGTTACTACAGGTTCCATCTCATAAAAATTTTCTCCTTTATAATTAGGACAGACCATTTTAATATACTCTAAGCTATTGCTTGTATGCTTTCTAGAGTCTAGATACCCCATATTAGCTAGTCCCTCAGTTGCACCACAAATAGCAGCAACATTAGTGCCAAGCTTTAAAGCCTCGCCAATTTTTTTCAAGATAGGTTGATGAATAGCTTCTCCCCAAGTATTCCCTCCAGGTAGAATTACAAGATCTTTACTATCAAAGTTACATTCATCAAGGGAAATATCTGGTTTTATACTCAGTCCCCCCATCGTAGTAATAATTTCTTTATTCGCTCCTACTGTAATTACTTTTAAAGGTGCTAAATCTTTTTTGAAATATCTTCCTGAATTTAGTTCAGCAATTAAATATCCATATTCCCAGTCTGACATTGTATTAAATACATATAGATAAACTTTTTTTATTTTCATCCACTAACACTCCAATCATAATTTTCATAGTTTATTTTTTCCACATCAAAAGCTACTCCACCAAAAAAGAACGTGTGATTATATACCACAATTATCCAATTGTCTATTTCTTATGGAACTATCCTGCCCCTTTAGTTGAAGAAGAAAAATCAAAAGCATTGTTTAACAGAGTCTTTTTAAAGAAGTAACAATCAAAAAAAGTTCGTAAAGTGTACTATTATGAACAGTGTTTATCGACTGTAAAAAGCAATCTACTCCCCTTCAAATCACTATCACTTGGGGTACTAGGGGCAGTTCTAACGCAAAATAACCCCTGCCCAACTTTTTAAGGCTGGTAACAGAGGCAATTGCAGTAAAACCATTTAGGTGTTTCGAATTATAGTATTACCCCAAACATGGTTTGCGTATCCAAAGAGATTTAGCGT
>NZ_JBHZPF010000083.1:0-13051 GCF_042787975.1 Peribacillus sp. YIM B13482 | reverse complement strand
TAGTTGGGGGTTTCCCCCTGTGAGAGTAGGACGCCGCCAAGCCATTTAAAAGATCAGCCATCCGGCTGGTCTTTTTTCGGGTTCCAGGACAGATCAACCACGGTTGGTAGTTAGAAGGATCAAAAGTTGAACCTTTTGGACTTAATCCATTCCAATATTAAAAAGGGCACCTTAACTTGGCTTATTTTAAGGAATTGCACAATGCAAGGGTAATCATCATTGGGCATTGTTTTCATCAGCTCTGCCCACCATTCTGTTTCATAACGAGCTATTATACTAAGGTTATAAGAAATCAAATAATGGATTAAAAGTTCAGGTAACGAAAAAGCTGACGAATCTTTATTGAGTGATAGCATGAACTGTCCTTCTGCCATGTTATATCGTATTGGAGAAGAAGCATTATGAATTAGTACGCTATCTGCTTTTAAAGTTAGTGTTCGAGGAGCTTCTGAAATACTGAAAACTTGATTCGTTTTGGATTTTAAAAATTCTTCCAATCGACTGCTGGACATTTGATAGCTATCCAATATGGCTGAGGGTAGTTGAAAACCATCCGAAGAGGGTGACAGGGCGGCGAAATTTTTCTGGGGAATGGGCCATGTAAAGTTTTGCATATCTGGTATTTCCTTCAATAGCGTCCCCATAGAAAATTTTTCACCTTCCAGATGCTTGATATGAAATAATTTCTCGGCAATGCAGGTGAGAAGTCCATTCTTTTGCGTTTTTACTTCGTCCTTTAAAAATTCGTATTGTTGTTTTTTTCTTTTTCTTGTAGTTACCCCATGGGCAAGTACCGAAGTTGATTCAGGATAGTTAGGATCAATAGTGAGCAGGCAGGCCTTTAACAATTGGGCGAATCCATAAAATATTAGGATTGGCTGTATGGAAAGTGGAGCTATGGCAGCCTGATTATAATATGTTTTACCATGTTCAAGATGGTATATAAATGGATAGCAGTTTTCGTAACTTTTCATTTCTGCATCTTCTATTTTTTCACGCATATAACATTTTTGTAAAAAAAGTTGTGAGGAAGATGCGGAAAAAAAAGGGGTATATTTATCGAAATTATCATTGTTTTCAGGCATTGCAGCCTCTCCTCCGAATTAATAGAATTATCAAACATTTATTTCTCTTCTTGACAGTAGTATGTCCTATTGATAACCTACAAATAATATTTTTAAGCAGGAGGGGAAAATAATGTGGGAAAATAAATTTGCAAAAGAAGGTTTAACCTTTGATGATGTCCTATTAATTCCAGCGAAATCAGAGGTTTTGCCGAAAGATGTTAACCTTCAAGTCAGCTTAGCTGAAAATTTAAAGCTCAACCTTCCTATCATCAGTGCAGGAATGGATACCGTTACAGAAGCTGAGATGGCAATTGCCATGGCTCGTCAAGGCGGATTGGGTATTATCCATAAAAATATGTCTATTGAGGCACAAGCTGAACTGGTGGATAAAGTAAAACGTTCAGAAAGCGGTGTTATTAACGATCCATTTTTCTTAACGCCAGATCACCAAGTATTTGATGCAGAGCATTTAATGGGTAAATATCGCATTTCGGGTGTGCCTGTTGTCAACAATTTAGAGGATCGAAAACTTGTGGGTATTATTACAAACCGTGATTTGCGATTTATTTCCGATTTTTCTTTGAAGATTTCCAGTGTCATGACTATAGAGAATCTGGTCACAGCTCCAGTGGGAACTAACTTGGAACAAGCAGAAAAGATTCTTCAAAAATACAAAATTGAAAAGCTTCCCCTTGTAGACGATAATGGTGTTCTTAAAGGACTTATTACAATCAAGGACATCGAGAAAGTCATTGAGTTCCCGAACTCGGCGAAAGATAAGCAAGGAAGGTTACTTGCAGGTGCTGCTGTTGGTGTGACTAAAGATACATTGAAGCGTGTAGAAATGCTTGTTAAGTCCCAAGTCGATGCAATTGTGCTTGATACTGCTCACGGTCATTCAGCGGGCGTCCTTGAAATGGTAAAGGAAATCAGCGAGGCATATCCTGAATTGACGATCATCGCTGGTAACGTGGCTACAGCTGAAGGAACGAAAGCATTGATTGAAGCGGGAGCTGATGTAGTGAAAGTGGGAATCGGACCAGGGTCAATCTGTACGACAAGGGTTGTAGCCGGTGTAGGAGTTCCTCAAATCACGGCAGTCTTCGATTGTGCGACAGAAGCAAGGAAATATGGTAAAACGATCATCGCTGATGGCGGAATTAAATACTCTGGTGATATCGTTAAAGCTCTAGCTGCAGGCGGACATGCAGTAATGCTTGGAAGTATGCTTGCCGGTGTAACTGAAAGCCCAGGTGAAACGGAAATTTTCCAAGGTCGCCGTTTTAAAGTATATCGGGGTATGGGTTCTGTTGCAGCGATGGAAAAGGGATCTAAGGATCGTTACTTCCAAGAAGATAACAAGAAATTCGTACCGGAAGGCATCGAAGGGCGCCTTCCATACAAAGGACCTCTTTCAGATACCATTTTCCAACTGATTGGCGGCATTCGTTCAGGTATGGGATATTGCGGAACAGCCACATTGGAAGATTTGAGAGAAAACTCTCAATTTGTCAAAATGACTGGTGCCGGGTTAAGAGAGAGTCATCCTCATGATGTCCAAATTACAAAAGAAGCACCGAATTATTCAATGTAATGAAATTAACATATAATCGTCATTAAAATTTATTGTTAAAATAGACAGAGTCTACGATTACTCTGTCTATTTTTTTTATTTTTTCTGTGATAAAATATACAAGGTGTCAAGGGAATCACATAAAGTTTCTTCTTTGTTATAGAGATTAGCTTAAAAGTTGGAGGTATTGGAAATTGAAAAAAATCAGCAAGATTACCCTCATTTTCACTTTTGTCTTTGCTCTTGTTATGTCGCAATTTGCCTATCAACCGGGGGAAGCTGTTGCTGAATCTGATAATTTAGGTTTAAAAGCAGAGGCAGCCATCATCATTGATGGTAAAACAGGACAAATCGTGTATGAAAAAAATGCCGATGAAGTATTAGGGATTGCATCCATGTCAAAAATGATGACTGAATACATCATAATGGAGTCAATCAAAAATGGGAAAATCAGTTGGGATCAAAAAGTTAAAATAAATAAATACGTGCATGATCTTTCAAAAGCACCGCATTTGTCGAATGTTGGGTTAACAGAAGGTGAAGATTACACAGTTAAAGAACTATATCAAGCCATGGCTGTCTATTCTGGAAATGCGGCAACGGTAGCTTTAGCACAATTGATTTCCGGAAGTGAAAAGAGTTTTGTTAAATTAATGAATGAAAAAGCAACGAAATTAGGCTTGAAAAACCATAAATTCGTTAATGCCAGCGGTTTGAATAACTCCGATTTATTAGGGCAATACCCTACTGGTAAAGCAGATGAAGAAAATATCATGACAGCAAAAGATACTGCTCTTCTTGCTTATCGTCTAATAAACGATTATCCGGAAGTATTAAAAATTGCGAGTATTCCTAAATTGAAGTTCCGTGATGGAAAAGAGTATTCGAACTTCAACTGGATGTTGCCTGGCCTGATATTTGAATATAAAGGCGTAGATGGACTTAAAACGGGATCTACTGACTATGCCGGTTATGGTCATACAGGGACGGTTATCCGGGATGGCCAACGCTATATCACGGTGGTTATGAAGTCCACTAGTAAAACTGAACGTTTTGCGGATAGCACTAAGCTGATGAACTACGCTTATGCAACCTTCAAAAAAGAAAAAGTACTTCCAGCCAATTACCAAGTGAAAGGGAAAGAAACACTTTCAGTAGTAAAAGGTAAGGAAAAAAGTGTTAAGGTTCAATCTGAAAAAGCGATCGAGCTACTTGTTGAAAATGGTGAGAAAGATAACTATAAAACAGATTTAGTGATCGATAAAAACAAATTGAATGATGATGGTAAGTTGACTGCACCAATCAAAAAAGGTGAAAAGCTTGGATATATCACAGTCACTCCTAAAAACGGCGAAGATTACGGGTACATTAACGGCGATCCAGTGAAGGTTAACGTCGTAGCTGCTGAGTCTGTTGAAAAGGCAAACTGGTTCGTATTATCAATGCGTGCGGTTGGCGGATTCTTTGGTGATGTATGGAGCAGTGTAGCTTCTACAGTTAAAGGCTGGTTTTAAGTTTCGTGTATAAAACGGTTGCGTAATGTATAAAATTATAGTACATTATGGAAAACAATCTGATTATATAAGAAAGCAATGACAGGATATAGTAACAAGAATTTCTTTCTATAGAGAGCCGATGGCTGGTGGAAATCGGTGTGAGAATCTTGTGAATCCCTCCTGGAGCAGAGTATGGAAAGCCTTATGGGGTCAGTAAGTACTTTCGGTTAAAAGCCGTTATCGTGATAAGTGGTAGACATTTTTCATATGTCTTCAACTAGGGTGGCAACGCGGGTTAACTCTCGTCCCTTCTTCAGGGGACGGGAGTTTTTTGCGTTCTTGGAAAAATCATCAGATATTAAGGAGGAACTGGAAATGTTGGATTTGAAATATGTAAGAAATAATTTTGAAGAAGTAAAACGTGTACTGCAATTCAGAGGAGAAGATCTAACTGATTTAGGTAAATTTGAAGAGCTTGATTTGAAGCGTCGAACCTTGATTGCCGATACGGAAAAGTTGAAAAGCAAAAGGAATGAAGTTTCACAGCAAGTGGCGGTATTGAAACGGGAGAAAAAGGATGCTGACCAGTTGATTGCCGAAATGCGTGAAGTTGGAGATCAAATCAAAGGATTCGATGATGAGCTTCGTGAAGTGGAAGCCCGCTTAGGAACATTACTTCTTTCCATTCCTAATATTCCGCATGAAAGTGTCCCAGTTGGTGAAACGGAAGACGATAATGTTGAAATCCGTAAATGGGGGGAATTGCCGGTATTCAAATTTGAACCAAAACCACACTGGGATGTAGCTGGAGATTTAGGCATCCTGGATTTTGAACGGGCAGCAAAAGTTACCGGAAGCCGATTTGTATTTTATAGGGGTCTAGGTGCACGGTTAGAGCGTGCTTTAATTAGCTTTATGTTGGATCTTCATGTTGAAGAACACGGATATGAAGAAATGCTGCCTCCATATATGGTGAACCGTGCAAGCATGACTGGCACAGGTCAGTTACCTAAATTCGAGGAGGATGCCTTCCGTATTGAAAGTGAAGATTACTTCTTGATTCCTACGGCTGAAGTGCCTGTGACAAATTTCCATCGTGATGAAATCATGAGCATGGATGATCTGCCGATAAGTTATGCGGCATACAGCGCTTCTTTCCGATCAGAGGCAGGTTCTGCCGGTCGTGATACCCGCGGGTTAATTCGCCAGCACCAGTTCAATAAGGTTGAATTAGTGAAGTTTGTAAAGCCGGAAGATTCTTATGGGGAATTGGAAAACCTCACGGGTCATGCCGAAAAGGTCCTTCAATTGCTAGGTCTTCCATATCGAGTACTAAGCATGTGTACGGGAGATCTTGGTTTCACTGCTGCTAAAAAGTATGATATCGAGGTTTGGATCCC
The DNA here is from genome assembly GCF_042787975.1 of Peribacillus sp. YIM B13482. Lineage (NCBI taxonomy): Bacteria > Bacillati > Bacillota > Bacilli > Caryophanales > Bacillaceae > Peribacillus > Peribacillus sp. YIM B13482. The sequence continues at coordinate 7,515 of NZ_JBHZPF010000083.1, read as the reverse complement.
GAGTTATGGAACGTATCGTGAAATTTCTTCTTGCAGTAACTTTGAAGCATTCCAGGCTAGAAGGGCCAATATCCGCTTCCGACGTGATGCAAAAGGAAAACCGGAACACGTCCATACTCTAAATGGATCAGGTTTGGCAATCGGCCGTACAGTCGCGGCGCTTTTGGAAAATTATCAACAGGAAGATGGCAGTGTTATCATTCCTGAAGTATTACGACCATATATGCGCGGTGCGGAGGTCATTAAACCGTAAGTTAAAGAAAAAAGGAATCAGCTTCTGATAAAAGAAGCTGATTCTCCTTTTTATCTAAGTTTAAAAATTATTTCAAAAAACTTTCTAGACTGCTTGACTTTGATTTTAATTCAATGTATTATAATAAATGTTGATACGGAGGTATACCCAAGTTCGGCTGAAGGGATCGGTCTTGAAAACCGACAGGGGAGTCAAATCCCGCGGGGGTTCGAATCCCTCTACCTCCTCCATAACTTATTAATAACCACAGCGCATAAATTGGATATCGATGAATTCCGTTACAGAGATGTAACGGAATTTTTGTTTTCTAATATATTGAAAAACCACCGGATAACCGGTGGTTTTTTTGTTTTACATATTTCGTAACAACTTGGTTTGCTCCATATATTCGGCAATCCGTTTTATAAGAGGTTCGATACTTGCTTCATCCTGCATAAGGTCATATTCATTTATATTCAATCGAAGGACAGGACAGGCATTAAATTGATCAATCCATTCTTCATAACGGCCGTGCATCTCCTGCCAATATTCAATTGGGGTATGCTGTTCCATCGGACGGCCACGCTCTTGGATACGTTCGAGGATATCGTCCAGTGAGCCTTCGAGATAGATAAGTAAATCAGGGTGCGGGAAGTATGGCGTCATTACCATGGCGTTAAAAAGGCTTGTGTAAGTTTCGTAGTCCACATCGTTCATCGTACCTTTTTCATGATGCATTTTTGCAAATATTCCAGTGTCTTCATAAATGGAACGGTCTTGGATAAAACCGCCGCCATATTCAAAGATTTTTTTTTGCTCTTTAAAACGTTCAGCGAGGAAATAGATTTGCAGATGGAAACTCCAACGATTAAAATCATCGTAAAACTTATCCAGGTAGGGGTTCGTATCAACCTTTTCAAAGGATGTCCTGAATTGAAGGGCATCGGCTAATGCATTGGTCATGGTCGATTTTCCTACGCCAACCGTCCCTGCTATCGTAATGACGGCGTTGTTTGGAATATTATATTTCTTTCGTAAGTTCATTTGACTTTACTCCTTTTTGCAGGGCATTCTCTATTTGGGTGATTATCGTTTTCAAATCATCCTTGTTGCCGACGAAATCCAGTTCATCTCCGTTGAATGTAAGCACAGGTATGTCAGGGTGCCGTTTTTCAAACGTTTCCATGAATATTTGGTAATCTGCGGATAATTGCTCTAAATAAATGGAAGATATATTTTTTTCGAAATCACGGCCTCTTCTACCGATGCGGGAGATCAGAGTATCAAGACTTGCGTTTAAATAAATGACCATATTAGGTTTTGGCATATCCCGTGTTAAAATATTGAATATTTCAAGGTATTTATTGTATTGTTCGTTTTTTAGGGTTCGTTCAGCAAATATCAAGTTCTTGAATATATGGTAATCAGCCACCACGGCTTGGTCATTAGTAAGATACTTTTTTTCGATATCTTCCAATTGTTTATAACGGTTACATAGAAAAAACATTTCTGTTTGAAAGCTCCACTCATCAATATTGTTGTAGAATTTTCCTAGAAATGGATTTTCATCTACAATTTCCCTTAATAACGAAAATTGAAAATGCTCTGCGATAGCTTTTGCAAGTGATGTTTTTCCCACGCCGATTGGACCTTCGACAGTGATAAATGGGGTGGATTTCATCCAATCTGTCCTCCTTCATGAGGTATCAAGCTGAAATTCCCAGTTTATTAGGTTTCAGCCAAGAGATATTGTATCACAGACTTAGGACTTAAGTGATATTTTTGTCAGTTTGCTAATGAAGGAGAATGAAAGAGTGTGTAACAGGGGGATATGGTGGGGAATGCCTTGTTCTGGTGAATACCTTAAATGTCCACACTCTTTTTAATGGATGCCTTAAGAACATGGTTCATCATCTTTAATGCATAATGATTATCTTCCTTTGATGCTGAAGCGATGCAATCCTCGGGTATCCATAATTGATATTCCCGCATATAGGCATCGTTGGCCGTGAATAGGACGCAGATGTTACCGGCTATACCAGTAATGATCAGGGTTTCCACTTTTAATCGTTTGAGTAATGTGTTGAGGGCGGTCCCATAAAATGCAGAATGCTTCGGCTTGATGAGAAAGAACTCGTCTTGTTGTGGTTTTATCGTTTCAATTAATGGGCCATTTTTTTCATTTTTACAGGTATCAATTATTTTATCGAAGTCAGCCTGCCATAAATCATAATGGTCATTGATATAAATGATTGGAAAGCCCTTTTCTTGCATTTGCTTTTTTAATTTCAAAATCGGATCGATGATAAGCTTCGTATGTTCAAGGAGCATATTCCCGTGTTTGAAATCAAAATCATTGATCATATCAATGATAAGCAAGGCGAAAGAAGGCGATTTAGGTCGATTCATGGTATATACTCCTTCATTGTGAGAATTTACTTGCAGCACATATGCAGCTTGCGTTACTATTCATTAGAATAAGTAGTATGACCTTTATTTTGTCTTATATTTGTCTGTTTACTCCTACTTAATTTGAGGGGGTTTTTTTATGAAGGATGATGTTTTTTACATGAATTTGGCCTTGAAGGAAGCTAAAAAGGCGCAGGCATTGAATGAAGTGCCGATTGGCGCTTTAATCGTAATAGATGACCAAGTTATTTCGACGGGGCATAACCTAAGGGAAACAGAACAGAATGCGACGGCACATGCAGAGCTACTTGCGATCAATGAGGCTTGTCGTGCTACAGGCAGCTGGCGCCTTGAGGATGCGACGTTATATGTAACGTTGGAACCTTGTCCCATGTGTGCAGGTGCCATTTTACAATCGAGGGTAAGGCGGGTTGTTTTTGGAGCGCACGATCCAAAGGCTGGATGTGCAGGGACATTTATGGATTTACTTCGAGATGAACGCTTCAACCATCAATGTGAAGTAACGAGCGGTGTATTAGGGGAAGAGTGCGGTTGGATATTGACTTCTTTTTTTAAAGAGCTTAGGAATAAAAAGAAAAATTTGAAAAGAGAGAGAGCACTCAAGATTATCGAAGAAAATAAATAGGTGAAAAACGAATGTTGAAGATGAGGCTTAGCTTCATTTGATAAATTTGGAATCAAACTGTCCATGAACAACACTTGCGTTTTTTTTGTTACCTTAGTATAATGAATTATGCGTCGACATGACGCTGCGAAATTGGTATTACATTTGCCGTGCTAGACGGGGAGGTAGCGGTGCCCTGTACTCGCAATCCGCTCTAGCGAGGTTGAATCCCTTCTCGAGGTTAGCATTCTGTAGGGCCTGCCTTAAGTAAGTGGTGTTGACGCCCGGGTCCTGCGCAATGGGACTCCATGAACCATGTCAGGTCCGGAAGGAAGCAGCATTAAGTGGAAGTTCTCATGTGCCGCAGGGTTGCCTGGGCCGAGCTAACTGCTTAAGTAACGCTTATGGTTGCTAATCGACAGAAGGTGCACGGCAGTTATTTTACATAAACAAAAAACTCATTCGTATCGGGTGGGTTTTTTTTTATGCCAAGAAGGTAAACTGCTTGGTTTTTTGAAAACAATGAGGCAATCATAAAATTTCCTTTTAGACTTTGAAATTAAGGAAATCAGTAATGTATAATAAACAAGATGGAGAAAAAAGGAGGGATTTCCGTGGGGTATCAAGCATTATACCGGGTATGGCGGCCACAACAATTCATTGATGTAGTTGGGCAAGAACATGTAACGAAAACGCTGCAGAATGCCTTGGTCGGGCAGAAGGTTTCACATGCCTATTTATTTTCCGGTCCACGCGGGACAGGGAAAACAAGTGCTGCCAAAATTCTAGCAAAAGCAGTGAATTGTGAGCATGCCCCGACAAGTGAGCCCTGTAACGAATGTGCTACTTGCCGCGGAATCACTGATGGCTCCATATCAGATGTTATAGAAATTGATGCAGCATCCAATAATGGTGTCGAGGAAATCCGTGACATTCGTGATAAGGTCAAATATGCACCGAACGCGGTTACATATAAAGTTTATATCATTGATGAGGTACATATGCTTTCACAAGGCGCTTTCAATGCGCTTTTAAAGACATTGGAAGAACCTCCGAAGCACGTAATTTTTATATTGGCGACGACAGAACCTCATAAGATTCCACTAACGATCATCTCCCGTTGCCAAAGGTTTGATTTTAAAAGAATTCAGCCTCAAGATATTGTTGGCAGGATGTCACAGATTATTGCAGAAACAGGTGTTTCATGTGATGAACAAGCTCTGCATATCATTGCGAGGGCAGCAGAAGGCGGGATGCGAGATGCACTAAGCCTTCTTGATCAAGCGATTTCCTTCAGTTCGGAGACGGTTTCCGTGGAAGATGCATTGACTGTCACCGGTTCTGTTTCGCAGGCATTTTTAAGCAGGTTGGCAAAGGCTATATATGATAAAGAAGTAGCGGTGGCACTTGAAGTCCTTGAAGAATTGCTAGCTATGGGAAAAGATCCGGCTAGGTTCATAGAAGACATGATTTATTATTTCCGTGACATGCTTTTGTATCAAACTGCACCAGCCCTGGCAGAATCCTTCGAGCGTGTATTGATAGATCCCCAATTTAAAGAATTGGCAGAAGTCATCTCTTCTGAATCGATTTACTCCATTATTGAAAGCTTCAATCAAACACAGCAGGATATGAAATGGACAAATCATCCAAGGATTTTCCTTGAAGTGGCACTTGTGAAATTATGTAATGAGCAAAGGTCAAATCAAATGGATGATGGGCAGCTTAAACAGATGCAGCAGAAAATAGATGATTTAGAGAAGAAATTAATGGAAATGCATAAAAATGGCATTCCGGCAGCAATGACAGAAAAACCTGCAGAGCAGGCGAAAGCACAAAGGGCCATTAAAAAGGCATATAAAGCACCTGCAGGAAAGATCAATCAAGTTTTGAAACAAGCTACAAAGCCAGATCTTAATGTAGTGAAAAGTAAGTGGGGAGAAGTGCTTGAACAGTTAGGTCAGCAAAACCAAAAGTCATTGGCAGCTTTATTAACGGAGGCAGAACCTGTTGCTGCGTCAACTGAAGCTTTTGTGGTAAAATTCAAATATGATATTCATTGTCAAATGGCAATGGAAAATAACCGTTTCGTGGAAGTGATGGCCTCGATCATGCAGCAATTGACCGGGCACCGTATGGAGATAGCTGGTGTTCCGGAGAGCCAGTGGCAAAGGTTGCGGGAGGACTTCATTTCAACACAGCAGTTCGACGGTCCAGAAGAAACGGAATCAAAAGAAGAAGACCCCTTTATAGCAGAGGCTAGAAAATTAGTCGGCGATGATCTACTTGAAATTAAAGAATAATTGGAGGTAAGGAAAATGGGTATGCGCGGCGGTAATATGCAAAATATGATGAAACAAATGCAAAAAATGCAAAAGAAGATGGCAGAGGCACAAGAAGAATTAGGTGAAAAAAAGATTGAAGGCACTGCTGGCGGCGGAATGGTAACGGTCATCGTGACAGGCCATAAAGAAATAGTTGATGTAATCATCAAACCGGAAGTTGTCGATCCGGATGATATCGATATGCTTCAGGATTTAGTCCTGGCTGCAACTAACGATGCTTTGAAAAAGGCGGAAGAACTGACAAACCAAACGATGGGACAATTCACTAAGGGAATGAACCTTCCGGGTATGTTTTAAGCAAGTTCAAAAGAAACTTCCTTTCAGGAGGTTTCTTTTGGGATTTTTAGGGGGAATTTGATGCATTATCCAGAACCAATTTCCAAGCTCATTGACAGTTTTATGAAATTGCCGGGGATTGGGCCTAAAACGGCTGCTCGATTAGCCTTCCATGTACTAAGCATGAAGGAAGATACTGTTTTGGATTTTGCAAAAGCACTTGTGAATGCTAAACGGAATCTTATGTATTGTTCAGTCTGTGGTCATATTACAGATCAAGATCCCTGTTATATCTGCGAAGATCAAAAGAGGGACAGAAGTTTGATTTGTGTGGTTCAGGACCCGAAAGATGTAATAGCTATGGAAAAGATGCGAGAGTTCAATGGTTTATACCATGTACTGCATGGCAGTATTTCACCGATGGACGGAATTGGTCCAGAAGATATAAACATTCCTGATTTATTAAAACGCCTGCAAGATGAAACAGTGCAGGAGGTCATTTTGGCTACTAATCCTAACATTGAAGGTGAAGCGACAGCCATGTATATTTCGCGGTTGCTAAGACCGTCAGGGATTAAAGTGACCCGAATTGCCCACGGACTTCCTGTTGGCGGAGATTTGGAGTATGCGGATGAAGTGACGCTATCAAAAGCAATTGAAGGAAGAAGAGAAATATAAGATAGCTGGGAGGACTTCACTTGTTCTTTCGTAAAAAAAAGAAACTTCGAAATGAATTTAATGAGTCATTAATCGAAGATCTTGAACATTTGAAATGGAATTGGCATAATCAAAAATCATTACTTGAAAAAAGCGTTGATCCATCTGAGGAAGTAATCGCCCAAACAAGACTGGCGGAAGTGAAATATTTCTACTTATTCAGGGAAGTTAAAAGAAGGAATGTCCGCATAAAAAGATGATAAGTAGATGGCTGTGAAGGAATGCATTTTCTTCATAGCCATTTTTTGTTTGAGTTCTTAATCCAAAGATCTCTTCATATAAGTGAAGTACAAGCTTGCGGGGAGGAATGATTTTGGAACCAGTTGTCTTTGTTGCCGTAGTTGGCGGCCTGATTTTAATGCTCCTCATTATAGGGGCGCCATTAAGACCCGTCCGGTTTATAGGGCAGGGGATTATAAAGATCATTATCGGTGCAGCCTTTTTGTTCTTTTTGAATACACTTGGGAATCAAGCGGGCATTCATGTACCCATCAACCCTGTTACCTCAGCAGTCGCCGGCCTGCTTGGAATACCAGGAGTTGCAGCTTTGGCGGCCATTGGCTATTGGGTCATTTAAAAGGCATTAGCGTCGATGTTACTCTGAAAAACCTCATGGAAACTCCTTGAGGTTTTTATCATGTTATCGTTCATTTAGTTTTTTTAAAAAATATGTAAATAAACCATTGACGAAAAAAGAACAACCTGATAATATATTAGGAGTCGCCAATAACGACATCATAAATACTCAATCAAAAAAATGTGAAATAAATATTGACATTAGAATGAGTTGATGATAAGATAATAAAGTCGCTTACGAAGTAACGACGAAGAATCGCTCTTTGAAAACTGAACAAAACAAAGCGCCAACGTTAAATTTTAAGTGAGCACACACTATCAAAAAAGCAAATGAG
>NZ_JBHZPF010000082.1:0-13263 GCF_042787975.1 Peribacillus sp. YIM B13482 | reverse complement strand
TCAGGACTCTCTCATTCTACCAAGAGGTTATTTTTTTGTTCAAACTTCAATTTCACTGATTACAGGAATGCTGCCCCGTTAGTTTAAGTAGGAAACTTCACAATCTCAATAGAGTAAAGCCTATTGGTACATAATCAAACCACCCCTACATTAGGATTTATGATGTCTCATAAGACTTGTGTCAAAATGCTTAGCGTTGTAAATCCGCACTTTTCCTGACTCTACCCCATGCCCATCAAGTTAAAGTTTTGTAGTACCCCCAGAACGAAATTTTGGACTTTCTTGTAACTTATAAGCTCAATTTATCGTTTTGGGGGTGACCTATTTTCTTGGCTTGATGGGCATGTGGCTGTACCCCTTTATAAAGAAAATATTTCACTGGAAGAATTAAATGAGGTTGAAATTAAAACAGAAAACCTTATAGATAACTTTGAAAAACAGCTAACTGCCATTGATGATGAAATATTTGATTTTGAAAAAATGAAGGACTGTTTTTCTATTTATAAAAATAGTTATCCTTTAATTACAGACTATAAAAAGTCTGATGATAAAACAAAATTTAAGCAAGAAAATTATTATCAATTTAAGCAATATGATATGGCTAAAAGGAATATCCATTTTCTTAAAAAGCATTATGGGATTGATGAAGAATCGAGTTTTCATTATAAGTTGTCTATGATGAAAAATGAGCGTAATTTACTTTATGGCAGCCTTGGAAAACGGAATGAAAGAGCAAGAGAATTGGAGCGTCAAGAACGAGAAAGAAGGGAATTGCAGCGAAGAAAACGCTTAGACGAAAGATAAAAATTAAGAGTAAATCAAGATACTTTGTGGTATAAATTTAATTACGTGGAGGGATATTTTAAATCAGGAGGTGCGTATTATTAAGGTGTGGGACGACATTATGACTGCTCGGGAAGCAAGCGTTGAACTTGGAAAAAACACTAAGTATGTTTACCTTCTTTGGAGACGTGGATCTGATGTGCTGCTGAAAGACAGCGTCCAAATGAAAGGAAGTACACTCCTTATTACAAGACAGGGTTTTGAACATTTAAAGCTAATTGCAAACGAGGGATCACATAAATTGATTTAACAATAATAACCTATACACACTTACACTTGCAAGCGTACCCATATACATACTTAGGGTACGCTTGTTTGTTTTTTGTAAAGTGAATTACTCACTTCCTAGATCAGGTGTCCGAAGAAAATAAAGTATTAGACTCGAGTTGTTGATTTAACGCGGTTTTCAAGTTTAAAAATCGTCAGCTCTTGAGAAATAAGTTTTAGACTATTTGATTCTAATAAACAGAAAACAAATAATAACCCGAAAATAAAGTATTAGACTGTTTTGATCTTTCAGACAAAAAATGGAAACTGTAGTAATTCAGTCAAGAAGAATTATTACAGTTTCCATTTTTCTAATTTTATTATCAGTTATTTTTCACACCAAATTCTAGAATCTTATCAAAATAATGCTTAACTTCAGAAAACAACTCATCATATTTTTCTTTTTCAAGAACATGAAGCTCATTCTCAAGTGTGATTTTCTTTCTAAAATGTATTTCAGGCTCTTCTACAACCAAAAAATAAACAAGTCAACTTGTGTTTATTAAGTGCTTTGGCAACCTTGTTCTGTCGAGCATAGGAGCCAATCTTACCCATAATAAGGGCACCAGACACTCTACCCTCACGAATAGAATGTACCAAGCGTAAAGGTAGTGAAAAATGAAACTGGAAGCAAACAACAAGTTAGTCATGATTGGAGATTCCGTCACGGTACGAATGCGGCTGTAACGGCCGATAAGAGATTAAGGAACAAATAGAATCTTGTCAATGAAATAGGAGGCTTCTTGGCGAAGCAAAGGTGCTTTGGACCGGAAATCGACTGAACCGTCAGAATTGGTTATTGTGACTGGATCCGTAACTCCGGCAGCAACAAGCTTGCTTACGGCCTTGATAGCCGATTCATCGGTTTGCCCTGCCAATCGCACCTCATCGCCAAGCGGCCATGGAAGAGGAATGCGCGTTAAAATGACGGCCATTTCTTCCCGAGTTATCGTGCGATCCGGTTCAAATCGGCCTCCAGTCTCCTCCCCCAACCAATGCTGCTCGACCGCTGCCTGTATCTCTTTGACCGCAAAATGGTGTTCGATATCCGTATAACCGGATTTCGATTTGGAGGGCGGATAGCCGACAGCATGCAGTAGCATTGTGATGAATTCCGCACGGGTCATGGGCGCCTTGGGGTCAAAGCTGCGCCCATCTCTTCCATTGATGATATCCAGCGAATGGAGCTTTTCAATAGACGGTTGGTAGGGGCTTTCTTTCGAGACATCGAAAAACAGCGCTTTTTCCTGTATTTTGGGCGAATAGGCTATCGGTGACTTCGCAGGTCTGTACATATTAGCAATACCGCCATCCTTTTGTTCAATAAATGCTATTTTCTTCCCGTGGTCATCCATAAACAACAAGGGATCTATCTTTTTCAAAGTAGTCTTGCTATTCCTCAATTTGTATCTGTCTTCCGCTACAAGTTGTCCGTTATTGTACGTAATTCTAGTCACAAATGACGGGGTATGCAGGTCTTTGTATAATCCGACGTAACGCGCGGCTTGCTGTTCTGTCAGAGGTGATACCGATTCAGGCGTCTTGGTGCTCTTCGGATAATAATGGTCCATAAAGGCAGCATACAAATCCGAGCGCAATTCGGAATCATTATTATAAATGACGAACATTCCCGTTTTGCGCTCAGGCAGTAGCCATGTAAATGAGGCATGTCCGGGGATGTTCCCACCTTTGCTGACGACATACTGACCATTCGACAGTTCATTGAAAATGCTTTCAAATCCATAGCTTGTAATAGGTATGGCCGGATGAGCGAAAACGGAAAACTTGCTCATTCGCTGAACACTTTGTTCGCTTAACATTTGCCGATCTCCGGCCTTTCCTTTTTGCAGAAGCATGGTCATGAATTTAGCCATATCGCTTCCAGTGGACAACATTCCGCCCTGAGGCATGTCCGTAGGATAAAGGCCATACTCCGGATATGGCGTGCCTTCCGGATCGTAAGCTGCAGCCATTCGGGCTTTAAGCTCTGGGGTTACAAGATCATGGGAAGAATTCATGCCGAGCGGCTGAAAGATGTTTTTATCCATGTATTCATGAAAAGGGAGCCCGGTAACTTGTTCCACGGCATATCCCGCCAAAGCAAAAGCATAATCGTCATACTGGTAGGCTTCCCCCGGCGTCCGGACGATGGTTGGCATTCGATCCATTAAGAAATCTCGAAGAGAATTCTCTTGATTGAGAAGATCGGGCGAGGCGTCATCGTCTTTTTCATATGGGAAATCGAACCCAGTCATGTGGGTCAGCATATTTTCCATAGTTAGCGGTTTACCTGTCGAATTGGGTATTGTGATACCTCCGAGATAAGATTGGATGTCCTGATCCAGCTTGATCTTCCCTTGGTCAGCAAGCTGCAGCACAGCCGCAGCCGTAAGTGTCTTAGAAATGGAACCGATGCGAAAAACGGTATTGGAATCAACTGGGGTTTTGCTTTCTTTGTTTGCATACCCGTATCCTTTGGATAATACCACTTGTCCGTCCTGAACGACGACGAACATGGCACCCGGGACATTGAACTTCTTCAGGCTTTCCCCAAAGTAATTGTCCGCGAAGGCCTCCACTTCTTTGGGGTCAACCGGACCGCTTGGAGCAGTAGGAACAGCTGCAGGCTGAATCGCTGTGATTGTTTGCCCCTTAAGAGGGAGCTGTTCCGTACTGACACTATACCCTCCGACCAAAGCAATCAAGTAAGTCACAGCTAGAGACGTGCTTAGCGTTACAGCGAGCACTTTTGAAACTCTTTTTTTACGCATTAGAAAATCCTCCATCAATAAAATTAGTATAGTCTAGAAGTACCCTCTCAGTGTAACATGATGGATTATTTCCCCACACAGTCTTCCGTCTAGTTCATTCCCTAGCCTAAGGTCAAGCAAAAAAGGGGATGTTGATGGACTAGTTTCAAGTTCTATTGATACACGCAATAAAGACTTGGAAAGCAGAAAAATTGAAAACTACCTAATTACAGATGAGAAGGCTGATTTTTCAACTTCTAAAGTATTGTTTGCAGACATTACCTTTAAAAATGGTAGCGAATCAATTATTCCTTTCAATGTTGTAAATGGGGCACCTCACGAAACGGAAAATATAGTGCGTTAAGCCCGACAAGGTGACCACATATGTTCATAGAATCGGTGATTGAGCCACCAATAAGGGGAAGTACCACCTCATGATGTTTTTGAGACTCGGGGGTAAAGATCCATGTACAGTACATGGAGTTGATCGAGGACACAGTAACATGTAAAATTGATCCTACTCCTCTCCCCCCAAGGCTCCAGTAGCAAGTACCTCTCCAATTTACGTAACAAATTTTGAATCTTCGGGAACATAAAAAGGCTTGAACACTTTGATAAATGTCCGAACCATATAAAAAAATTATAACAAAAATTTGCATATCTGGGATGACGATGTGGTTTCGATCCACGCTAGCGCTCACATTCAGAGTGTTTTCTTCTTCTGACTAATTGCGTGTATATATTTAATTGTAAGTCTCCATAACACTTTCCCCAACAAAAACATCAACACACCAATCACAATAGAAGTTGGTAAGAACTGCATTGGGCTTGGTGTAAATGCTCCAATTTGGATTGTGATTCCGGTAATATCATATCCCATAAGATGCCCGACAAATTTAATAATTCCGCCTATTGGTGTAATAACTCCACTTATCATTAAAGCAATGGAAAGAGTACTGATAATCGGCAAAACAAACATACCGATGGCGCCTGCAAAGCTGCTACAAAAAGCAAATACAGCGGCGAGTTTACGCCAACTAAATTTACTGTTCTTTGAAATGGCATCACCTAAGTATGCTTTCGCTAATTCTTTTGGGTTTCCTAACCTTTCGATGATTTGCTCAGTAGTAAGACCAGTATTTTGCAACTCAAGCATTGCACTTTTGATTTCTTTTACAATGTCAATACGCTCGGAAGAGGACAAAGCTTTTAAATACTTTTCAATTTTTTCAAGATAGTTATCCATAATTTTATACTCCTTTAATTTCTGCTATAGCAATTAATAAATTATCCCATTCTAAGGACATAGCGTTAGGTATTCGTTTCCTTTTTTTGTTATGGAATAATATTTTCTCGGTGGCAAAGCCTCTGTACTATCTTGCTAAGATGAAGAAACATATTCTTCTTTCAATAATCTTCTAAACAGAGGATAAATTGTATTCTCTTTTACAGCAACGATAGGAAAATGCTCTAACTTACTTATGATTTCATACCCATAATATGGTCTTCTGCAGAAAGAGTAGCGTATTTATTCATTGTATGGAGGATTTTTTTTATTAACTTAATATCGTTGGGTTGCCGCCATAATTCCAAAAGCCCCGAAGTGAGTTGGGGCTTTTGGACCAGAAAGATATATTTTTAACTATAAAAACTATGATGAAATTTTTCCGCTTTTTCCGTATTTCCTACTTGTTAAATTCAGCAAATAAAATGTTTTTAAAAGGATTAGGACTGTTATCTCTACCCAAACTGTTCAAACTGACGACCAACGTATGATTGCCTCCAAGTGTACCTCCAGCAATCGTAGAAAACCCTAGAATGCCACCTGTGTGTCCCCATATCGAGACACCATTTGAAAGCTTAAATTCAAAGATTCCAAGACCATATCCTTCGATTCCTTTTCTTCCTACAGGAACTGTAGTAAGCATTTGTTTTAGTTGCTCTTCCTTCAGTAACTTGCCACCGAGCAAGTAAGAGAAGAATTTATTTAAGTCATCAGCATCAGAAATCATATCTCCAGCCGAGCTTCCTGCACTTGGATTATAATAAGTTACGTCTTTTATCTCACTTGTTTCGTCTGGTTGGGAATATCCCCGGGCATGCTTGGTGCCTGGAATAACGCTTGAATTGCCAGGTAGGAATGTATCCAACAATTCAAGCGGTTCAATAATCCGATTTTCAATCTCTTCCGCGTAGCTGTTTCCGGTTACTTTTTCAATAAGAATACCCAATAATACGTATCCTGTGTTTGAATAAGACCAGCCCTTTCCTGGAACAAAGTCTGGGGGCAGAGAAATCCCCAACTTCACTATTTCTTCAGCCGTATACGATTTTTTTGTATCCATAAAATCAGCGTCTTTGGATCTTGAGTATTCGGCGATACCACTTGTATGGTTCAATATCTGCCGGATGGTAATCTGATTACCATTATATCCGTTTCCTTGAATGACACCAGGCAGCCATTTTTCGATGGAGTCGTCTAGATTCAAGCGGTTCTCTCCAGCTAATTGAAGTACAACCGTTGCGGTGAACGTCTTCGTCACGCTGCCAATGCGAAAGCGATAATCTGTTTCCATTGGTTTCTCGGTGCTCAGATTCGCTACCCCAGTGGCATAACCCCACTTTTTTCCACCCTCAGAAGTTTTAGCAAGTATCCCCGGGAATCCAAGTTGCAATGTATCCCGCATAGCTTGCTTGACGGAATTATGATCTTGTTGAGTGCTTGTTTGTAAAGAACTAGATTCATTTTGAGTGAGCTCTGCTTTTACAATTGAGGTTGGCGAAGTGTATAGCAGGGAACTTCCAGTTATTAAAAGGGCCAGACTAGCAAATGTAATTTGACTACGTACTTTCATAAGGCATTCCTCTTCTCTATTTAATATTATAAGTTTATAATCATCTTCATAATTATTGTTTTACCAACGCTATTCTGTCCTAACAAGCGGATCGCATACTGTATTCCACTAACACCATAATCGGACAACAACTTCGAGGCGAGCTCCTGTGCCTTTTCTTTTACTGTTTCATTATTCGTTAAAGCAAAAGCAGGGGTGACCGGTATTGCAATAAGCATAGCGGTCATTACTATAGAAATCATCTTCTTCATTATTAATTCCCCATCGTATTTCTTCTAGATGTGACTTACTGAATTCATCATACAAGGAAGAATACTGTTAGAATGAAAAGCGCCCTGAAACGCAAAAAACAATCCCTAAACAACATGTTGTCTAAGGATTGTTCGTTTAAAATGGCAGTAGGACCATATTATGAAATACTTTATGTTTTGTTTCAATGGTCATATGACCACCGTACTTGTCGCAGATTCTAGCTATGTTCGTTAATCCAATACCATGAAATTCCGGGTTTGATTTTTGGCTGTTTAAGTGGGCAACTTCATTCTCCACATGATTCATGATGTGAATGAGAAGGGTAGACTCGGTAGAATGTATTTTTATAAGAATGTACCTATCTTCTGCGACTTTCGACTTTTTAGAAGCCTCTATTGCGTTATCTAGCATATTTCCAATGACAACACATAAGTCATAACGGTCAATATGGACTACTTGTGAACATAAGTTAATCTTTGTATCTATTCTTATGCCATTGGCTTGTCCAATACTAAGCGTATTAGTGACAAGAGCATCTATAACGAGATTCCCCGTATTAACCCGCTGATAGGCTCCTTCGACTTTATTTAATGTCGTCTTAATATGTTCCAGTGCAGTTGTTAACTCATTTCGCTTAATACACTCTTCAATATACAAAAACTGCTGATTCGTATCATGAATGATTCTTTTAATGGATTTGAAGCTGTGAACGACTTTTTCGTAATTCGCATCCTGATAGTCCATCTGATGTTGCAACTGAGTATTCTCATGCATGAATTGAAATTTATCAATGATCGTATCAAAAATATAGAAAATCATAACGTTTAAAAATAGTAATACTATGACGGATATGAAAGAATAGGCGTCCTTATAAGTTAGAATATTCAGTTGGTATATACTTACGATAGGAATAACCGAAAAAAATATGTAGTAACGATAATGCAAAGAGTAACTTCTACGTTTTGCAAGTAGTCGTATGATCTGAATGATAGCAAACATGATCATGCAGCTGAGTAAAATAGCTTTCGTGTAGGCTATTGGATCATGTTCTTTTACAGGGTCAAAGCTAAACTCAACTGAATATAGGGTATAAAAAAAATAAAGAGATATAAAATTAACGAGAGATATTAAAACACCGTAAAACAAAGAAAAAATGATCTTTTCTTTAATTTCTACTTGATAAGATTGCGCAAAACTAAATATTATGAGCAATTGTAGAATCAAAGATAAAATAGGAGAGATAGGAATAACCAGATAGGTGTAATCAAGCACCCCAAAGATAAGGAAGTAAATGAATCGGTTTTGTTTTTTAGCTGATTTATCAAAAACCGAGTTGAAGAAAAAATTAATTTGCAAGCCCATCACAAATATAATACTGAAGACAATAAGAAAATTATTTTGAATCATATCAATCGACCTTCATAATCATAAATTTGGTGTAAGTATCTTTAATCTCTTTAATTTTAGAACGGCCTATAGGTAATTCCATACCATTGGACATGAGAACCACTCCGCTAGCAAATTTCTTCACATGAAGCAGATTAATAATAATGGAACGATGGATTTGTAAGAAGTTACAGTCCTTTAAGGCCAAAGCATAATCTGAAATGATGCCTTTACTTTCATAGGTTTGATTAGTGGTGGTGAAATGTAGTTTGCTTTTTATAGTTAAGCTTTTGGCGGCTTCAATACTAATGAGGTCATCATATTTTATAATGACTTCTTCATAAGATGACTTGATGACCATAAACTTTTTATCAAGCGCTTGAAAATATTGGCATACCTTGAGGATTTTCTCCTCCATGATCGATGCGGCAATAGGTTTTATCAAATACTGGAATGTCATGACATCAAAACTTTCCACCATATATTCAGGGTAGCTTGTCAGAAAAATAATTTGTTCATCCAGGTTATTTAACCCTCTTATTTTCCGGGCTGTTTGAATCCCGTTTATCCCACCCATTTCAATATCCAAAATTAAAATATGGAATGGAGTTTCATTGCACTCATAGTAGGATATCAACTGCTCCCCCGAGCCGAATAATTCGATTTCAAATTCTATATTTGTTTTTATGGATAAAGTAATTAGGAAGCTTTTAACAAGCTCACTTTGTTTTTCCTCATCATCGCAAATAGCCACTCTATACAAAAATGATACACCTCTCATATCTAATACCTTTATTCTAAAACCCTATATAAGCATGATACAACCTTTTGACTTTGTATAGATAGCTTTTGGATGAAATGCAAATTAAAATCCTTCAATAGCAAATGAACGAGCTTCTTTTTCGGAGTTTCTTTGCATACTTATCCCCCTGAATATTTCCTTGACTGTACCTTACCAATTTTCGGAGGTGTTTTGAATGTCTTATTTATAACATCCATTTGGAGTTAAGCTGTAATTCCAAGCTGTTTTAGATCAGGTATTTCCTGAATATAAGGGTGTATTTGGAGATTTACATTCTGTTGTATCTTTGAAAACATTGTTGGCGTTCCCTACCTCAGATGAAGTTCTGAGCGCTGGAGAGGAAAAATTAACAGAGATGATTGCATCTTTATGTGTACGAAGATCTGGTAGTTGGGCTGCTCAAAAAGCAAAAGCACTTATGGCAGCAGCTGATCGGAATCCATTCTGAAAAGCTCCATTACAAAGCCATCTATTCACCCTAGAAATGTATGTAAACATGCTGCTTCATTATTAAGAGCATCTTGCAGTCCTTGAAAAGCAGATGAATGATCTTGCTAATGAAGATAATCCAATCGATCCCCGGTATTGGAGAAAAATCGCGGCAACGATTATTTCAGAAATAGGCCAGCTAAATTCGTTTAATGCTAGGTATTTTAGAAACGCTGCACTTGTGTAGGCAGAATATGCTTGATATGAATCGTTTTTATCTTTATCTCCGAAATCACAAACAGATTTACATACAATTACTTTTGGTTTTGGAGTAAAGAAATTCTCTACAGCATAAAACACACCGTACGACTCCATATCAAGTCCCTTTAATTTTCTATTGTAAGGATCTATAAAACGTTTGATAATCTCATCATTTTGTACTACAACTGACCCGCATGCCATAGGACCAACGACTAGACTTAGTGAAGTTTCTGGTTTGTCACTAGGCCATGTCCGCTTTATCTCACTTAACTGTTTACTGTAGTCTTTGTTAATTATCTCTTTAATTTCAACATCCAAATCTAAATATTTGGGATCTGGCTGAAATAAAAAATCTTCAGTTTCTCCTTCTTTTGAATCATCTACTGATACAATCTTACCACTTCCATAATCCAAAACCTCAGTTGGAATAATTATATCTCCATAATTCATTTGCCCACGTTTCCCAGCTGCTATACCAACCATGCTTATATATTGGGGCCTAAAGTTATTAATTAGTTTTGCTGTTAGTACTGCTGCTGCTGCTGCAAGAACAACAGACTTACTTTTACTCCCATCAACAATTAAGCCTTTAAAATAAATTGTAGGATCATTTTTGAGTTGAAGTGTCTCCACATCTGTTAACATTCTCATCATTTTTGACGAGTTTCTTCTATTATATAGTGACTTTTTTAAAGTCACTTTCAAATTCCTTAACCAACTTATAAAAAGTCGTCTTTTTAACACCTAATTCCGCCATGGCTTTAACGGCTGTCATCTCTCCTGCTTTCCAAAAATCATAGACTTCTTTAAACTCTTCCGTTACTTGAGCTTTCGGTCTGCCGAAAGGCACACCGTTTCGTAGTGCCACATCAATTCCTTCACGTTGCCGTTTTCGTATACGGTCCCGTTCCTCTTCCGCCATCCAGGAAAGTATTTGTAAAACTAAATCAGCGATAAATGTACCTAGGCTATCCTTAAATTGTGTAGTATCCAATAATGGCATATCCATAACGACGATATCTGCTTGGATATTTTTCGTGATGTCATTCCATTCCTGTAGAATCTCTTCTTTGTTCCGACCAAAGCGATCCAGAGAGTGAATGTAAAGAACATCTCCTTTTCGAATCATACGTTTTAATAATTGATATTGAACCCGATTGAAATTTTTTCCACTTTGTTTATCTAAAAAGATATCACGTTCATTGAGACCTTTTTCCAACATGGCTTGAAGTTGTCGTCCTTCATTTTGATCTTTGCTACTCACTCTTATGTATCCAAATTTTCGGACATCCATTTTTTTACTCCTTCTTCTACTTTTCTCTCTCTTATTCTATCAAAAACGTTCGTAAAAGTGTATGCAAAACAGAGAACGTTCATAAAGTATTTTTCAGCTTTAACGAACGTTAAAATAAGATGATTTTGCATAAGAAATACTCGTTCGTAAAAGTCTACTTTTATGAACGGTAGCAACAATGCTATACAGCCAATTTCCCTAATCCTTTTGGGATCAATGCATCTATCAGTTTTTCAATAATATTGGTCATAAGCTTCTTCATGTTTATATGTTCCAGTTTCTTCTGTATACGGACATTTTGTACATTTGTAAAAGATTTTTTGACCATGACCATCCCAACTATGCAAATCCCTTACTATTTTATTGCTACATTTTGGACATTTAGGAATACTTTCCTCATATAGTCTTTTACACTCTTTGACATAGGCTTCATCAGTCACTTCTTCAATAATTCCGTCTAAAGCATCTTTAAGTCTTAGAAAATATTTTATTGTAATTCCTTTCTCCGAAGCAATGCTTAGGAGCTGATTGTGCATTTCATGAGGTTGTTCCTTGGATTCACTGAAGTCAGTTTTATTATCTGTAACGAAATATAGTATTGGCTCGGAAGCCTTTTCTAAATAGTTAACAAGGCTTAAAAATAAAATGGTATCCCCTGTACTATTTTTATCCTTATGAAAAGGAGGATGTTTTAAAAGTCCCCAGTTCGCTGCTTCAATCTTTATATTGTCCTCTGTGGGAATTTTGTGACCTAATTTCATCACATCTTCCACCACTGAAATAGTATTTTGACCTATGTACTCAACCTGTTTTGTTTTAAACTGTTCTGCTTGCGAAATGAGTTCACTTAGCTGTTCTTTTTGTGCCTGATCCATAACAATTTTATCCCGAAAACTCATTGTTTTTCTGTTAATATCATTGATACTGTTTAATTCAACTTGATAAACCTTTTCTTCTTTATTGCGATTCCATTCTATAGTAAGTTGATCGGGTACCAAAAGTATAGAGTCATATGCTAAATGTAAGTCTGCGATCCTTACAAAGTTTTCAAAGTCACCCTTAGAAGCATGGTTTAGCCAAGTACATGTATCAATGAATAAGAAAATTTCTTTTTCTCTTAAAACCTGCTGAATCACCATGCCGTCAACTGTTTCAATTTTTACATCCTTTTTGTTACGCTTAGAGTATTGATTCTCTTGAAACCTAAAATATTTATTATTCTTTGTTAGCCTTGAGATTAATTCATAACGATCCATTGTAAGCCCCCATAAGTAAATATTGTCCATACAAACAATAGCACAGTGCAAAAGATATAGTGAGTTTGAATTCTTTATGAACTAATGTACGAAGACACAAAGATAAGTACATTGGGGACATGAATTTGAGTACATAGAGTTATTAATCCACTCAAAACCGCACCAATTCAATCTCTAACTGTTTTGAGATACAAAATCGAGTACATTATATACAGTCATATAAATTTATCTGTAAACACAAAGGGGAAGGCAATATCTATACCCTCCCCTTTTTCGAACACAACTTATTTTTTTAATCTTCTTGATTATTTTATAAAAAAGATTGATTATTTTTGTGATCCTTAATGAACTCCCTCAGTTTAATAGATCATGCTCACGAATACTCGCTTATTCGCAGGATTTCATACCACATGGTATAGGTTGCTTTAGATGAACGAAAGAGATAGGACCGTTTTGATAAGATGAGAGCAGATTGAAATAGGGGATCTATTAAAAATCCCATATTATTACATATACTGCACGCATTTTCCACGCTGCCCTTGGATTTCCCTCCCATGTCTCAACGGGTCATAATCCTATGCCCTTTCATTCCTTCGTCATACCTATCCAAGGGGTGGAGGCCGGTTTTGCTAACGGAACGGGTCATTGCCCTTTTGTTCATTACATCCAGTACTTCGTGCTTTCTTTGAAATCCTACGAATAAGCCAACTTTCGTTAATCACAATGTGAATGTAAATTTACGCTGCTAGTTGTTCAAGAGGGAAGACCATTTCCGGTTTATAGGCAGAGCCATTACGAGCAATCCCTACTAGAACACGGGCAAGTTTTCCACATAGTTTCATGATGGATTTCATTTTCTTAATCTTCT
>NZ_JBHZPF010000081.1:0-13340 GCF_042787975.1 Peribacillus sp. YIM B13482 | reverse complement strand
ACCGGCAGGTAAACTACTATGAAAATCTAAGAAAAACGGAGATATCGAGAGGTTTTGCTTTCTTTATTGAGGGAGTTTAGTTGAAAAAGCCAGGAGTATACAAACTACGCATTAACAGTAATGGACTAAGAGGGAAGTATATTTATCTAAGGTGTATACTCAATGTATTGTGATTACATTATGTTCCTCTACATAGGATTATTGGTTTATGTTTATAGGATGATATCGTAAATATTGTTGTTATTTTAAAATACAACCGTTTAATAACATATAAACCAGCGTTCCTATTGTTATAAAATAAGTTAATAAATGGTAGGGGAAGTGTGCAGAATGTTGGCGATGTTGGGTTTTCTAATTTACGTATTTTTGCTAATGATTGCTATTATACTCATTGAGACTTTACCGTTCATAACATTACCGGCGGTGATCATAAGTCTATTTCGAAAAAAGAATATAAAACGGTCCATTGCAGCATTAGCTGTCATTCCACTTATTAAGCTGTTTAATAACTTAAATAGAAATGGAATGGGACCTTCAGAGTCTGAATATTTCCTTTCACAAATACTGCAAGTGAATTTATGGATTATTCTTTCTTTTATGGGATATTGCTATCTTCTGTATTGGTGGGGAACATTTATTAAGAGAAGAAAGAAACATCATACAAAACCAATCGATAAACTGGAGGGGAAAAAATCTTTCAAAACTAAAGGGTTTCTTATTCTTGTGGGATTTGTCCTGATGATAGCCATTCCATTAGTTTCTTTTTTCTATCAAGATTCTTGGAAAGAAACTACCGTCCTAACCAGTGAATCTCAAACGGGAACAAGTACGATTGAAATTGTGCAAAAAGGAGAACCTACTTTGTTTAGCTCTGCTCCCTTTAAAATCTATTATCAAAAAGAAGGTCATTCACGTTATTCCATACGTGAATCTGTAGACAATGACGGTGGATTCGCAAGAACTGAGAATTTTAGGGTTGAATGGAAAGACAACAAAAATGCTACAGTCACTGTAATTGGAGACGAAGGTTATACCGAAACCATAGAGATTAATGTATTAGAAAAACCTAAAAAATAAACCTAATTGGAAGAATATGTATAGTGGAGTATATCCTTAAGGGTCTGTTGGTAAGCACAAGGGACAAATTAGAGCTAAAGCAATTCAAGATGAAAGTGGAGAAAGTATCCTTCTTCCTTTTATCGTATGAATATTGATCCACCAGTCCATGTAATGTAGAGGCTTCCACTTATAACTTTAACTTTATAATCACTAAAACGAGCATGTTCACTCAGTCCGTGATTTCCCTTTTTGACTGAATCTTTTACATAAATATATGAATTCAAAGAACTGTAAAATGTATACCTACTTTCATACTCATCTTTTGGCCATTGAAGTGGTTCCTTTTCATGTATAACATAAGGGAAAGAAAGGTATTCATCACTTTCAATAAAAGTATAGTTTTCGGATAAAATGGAAAACGACCCTAATAAGTAAAGAAAATTAGCAAAAACAACTATATTAAACAAAGTATTTTCTTTCTTTTTATTAAGCTTAATCTTTTTCGATAGTATAGAAATAGAAACAGGCATAGCAATTAAACCAATTAATGCAATCCATTTATCAAAAGGATCGCCATTCACCCAAACTAGTATTCCCATTAATCTCAATAGAACAAAGAGTAACACAAAAGCCGTTAATAATGATGATAGGCCGATGATAAACTTCTTAAACTTCAATGATTTCACCTCTTCGGAATTCTACCATTTTCATGGTTTTCAGTAAATATAAAGAAAAGACTAAACCCAAGTTAAGTTAATCAGCAGATTTAGATATTTTTAGATGCGTACTTGGATAACATTGAATGAATTACCATCAACATAACGTAGCCCTGAATGGTTCCTTTACTAATAGTTTGTGAAAGAATGTACTTAAACTAACGGGTGCGTGTGCGGCCGAGCCTAGGTCGTATCATATAGCGGGTGGGATTCCCGTCGAGTAAGAACTAGCCATTCGCTCGTAGCGAGTCTTGGAGGGCTAAAGGTAACTTTAGTCTTTAAGCGTAGACAGTTAGGTGGCGGGCCGAAAGCCAAATGGTTGAAGGGATTGAGCTCCATAAAGTTAGTAAATCGAGAGGGCTGATGCTTTACGCACAGCAGAAAGCTACGTTTTATCCTTCGTTAAGGGCAAGATGGATAAAACCTCTCTGGAGTCAGAGACCTTGGCACGTTACACATCGATATGATACGGCAACTCGGGAGACCCTATCGGTCTTTTCTTATTAGAAGAGTATGGTGTACAAGCGATAAAAAGCAAGGAAACCAAATGCTGTGTAGGGAGTCGGATAGCAGCGTAGTACCAATGAAGTTGGGTAATGCCGATGGAGGAAAGGCTAGCTACCAGTTATCGCCGAGGACTTAGGAAGTCAATAATAGATCATTTTATATAACGTTGTTTATTACTTATTAGAGGACCTCCTAATAGAAATACGTATTAAGAAATTAAATATTTAGGAGGAGTAAAAATGCGTTCAGAAAAAGAAATGATGGAATTGATATTACGAGTTGCCGAGAAAGAAGAGAGAGTACGAGCTGTTGCAATGAATGGTTCTCGAACGAATTTTAATGTACCTAAAGATACTTTCAGAGATTATGATATTGTTTATCTTGTATCTGACTTTAAATCGTTTCTAATCAATCCTGATTGGGTAAATGTTTTTGGGAAAAGAATAATAATGCAAACACCAGAAGATATGGCAATGTTTCCACCTGAATTGGGTGGGAGATTCACCTATCTAATGTTATTTGAAGATGGTAATAGAATTGATTTAATGCTGATTCCGATTGAGGAAAAAGATATTTATTGTTCTGAAGATAGATTAACAGTAATTTTATTAGATAAAGATGGAAATATGCCTAAGCTTTCTGAACCAACAGATAAAGACTACTGGGTAAAAAAGCCTTCTGCTAAATTCTTTGCTGATTGTTGTAATGAATTTTGGTGGGTTTCAACTTATGTAGCAAAAGGGTTATGGAGACAAGAAATACTTTACGCTTATGACCATTTAAGTAGTGTAAGAGAAATGTTACTAACAATGCTTGAGTGGAAAGTTGGTATAGTAACCAATTTTTCATTGAGTGTAGGAAAAAACAGCAAGTACCTAAAGTGCTACCTTGATAACGACATTTGGGGAAGATTAATGAAAACATATCCTAATGGAGATTACGAACAAGTTTGGAATTCGTTGTTTGAAACAATTGACTTGTTTGAGCAAATAGCTATTGAAGTAGCTAGTATTCTCGAATATCAATACCCTTCTGAAGATGCGAATAAGGTAAAACAATACCTTACTAAAAATTAAACTCAATATTTGTGACACTTAAACTAACGGGTGTGCAAAAGGAGAGTAGCTTTTTAAAATACAGAATAATAACAATGGACCATGCTGATATTTGAGCATGGTTCCTTTTCTTAGGTTGTGCAGGAGAAGGAACAGTGACTTGTCTGCAGGACTGAAATACCAAGAAGTTAGAAGGGTACCTAAATTCTTTTCAATTTTAGAAAAATATTATCAATATTGATAAATTGGTAATGTCGATAATTACTATGTTTTGCAGTGCACCTTGCCAAAAATGAAAATAAATAAAGAATTTTAATATTAAAACTGTAGATTTTATAAGGTTTACAGAATTGGCATAATTTTTGCATATAAAGATTTGCATACAACTAATGGGAAGAAATAAAAACGGCAGCATTTCAGTTTACTAAAATTAGGAGGCATAAAAATAATGAACTATTCATCAAAGCTAGTAAAAGTAAATAAAGATCCAGGGCATGGCTCACACATCTCCCCTGTTTATTTGACTTCAACATTTGTTTTTGATAATGCAGAAGTAGGAGCACAACGCTTCGCAGGAGAAGATCCAGGATTTATGTATTCACGCCTGGGAAATCCAAATGTAAGAGAACTGGAAGAGAAGGTAGCGGCATTGGAATTTGGTGAAGGGTGTTTGGCTTTCTCATCTGGAATGGCTGCCATAACTGGCTGCCTTTTGGGTGTTTTGCAGGCAGGAGATCACGTTGTTGCACACACAGCGTTGTATGGTGCGACGCACGCATTTCTATCCAAAACGGTAAAGAAATTTGGAATTGATGTAACATTTGTACCGTTTAAGACAGGGGAAGAGCTTGAACCACACATTACAGATAGAACGAAAGTGGTCTACTTTGAAACTCCTTCTAATCCCACGCTTTCCTTAGTGGATATGAAGAGTGTAGCTGCGATCGCCAAGCAAAAGGGTATCTTGACTATTGTTGATAATACGTTTTTGTCCCCATATTTACAAAATCCTATTCTATGCGGCATTGATATTGTTGTCCACAGTGCAACGAAATATTTGTCGGGTCATGGATATCTTATTGGTGGACTAGTGATTTCCAGCAAGGAAATTATTGATCCAATGAGAAAAGAAGTACAGAAGACTATGGGAGCAAATTTGGCCCCTATGGATGCATGGCTTCTCTTTCAAGGGATACGTACTTTGCACATTCGCATGGACCGCTCACAAGAAAATGCACAAATTTTGGCTGAACGCTTGGAAAAACATAAGGCTATAGAGAAAGTTTATTTTCCAGGGCTAGCAAGTTTTGAAGATAAAAATATCATGGAGAAACAAATGAAAGGTCCTGGAGCAATGATTTCTTTTGTCTTGAAGGGAGGATACGAAACAGGTGTTAAAGTTATGAATTCTGTAAAACTGAGTACTTTAGCAGTTTCCCTAGGAGATGTAGGTACATTAATTCAACATCCAGCTTCGATGACACATGCGATAATCCCTAAAGAAGAAAGAGAAAAAGCAGGTCTTTATGATGGACTCGTTCGTTTTTCGGTTGGAATTGAAGATGTAGAAGATATATGGAAGGATCTCGAAATGGCATTAGAATAACGGTACGGCTGGAGGATTTGTCAATTTCATTGCGGTTAAAGGAATAATAATGCTGGCATGAATATTGCAAATTAATATTCATATTTTAAGAGATTAGCGAAGCAAGGAGGCAAGTGATGTATAAAAAAGGAAAAGGGAAGCTCCTTAAATCTGATAGAATCAGTGCAGTATCACTTCTTGAGGGTCGGTCAAAAGATTTTCTTCCGTAATCGGGGAGGCTTTTAGCGTACCCGTCGTGCGGGGGTAATCAAGCCGAGGATAGGAATTGAACCAGATTTGTTGAGTGTTTAGGTTAAATATCCCTGCATACAAAGTTATTGAAGGAGAGGAGGGACGACAGTCCCTTCTTTCTCCCGTACTTCATTTGTAAGTAATGTTCGAAGTTAAGTCGTCTGTAATTAACTATGGATCCACAATTAGATCAATGGCTATTCCAATATGATTGGCCCGAGATTATTAGACAGTTAGAAAATGTTGTGGAGTATATGGTGAATATGGCAGAATCGGATATACTTGGCTTTCATGAACTTCCGGATTATTTGTACCAATTTCAAGCACCTATTCATACCAGAGTGTTAAGTTTAGATGAGATGGTGGCCGAATATGAAAAATTCATTATCCAAAGTTTCTTCTTAGGTGTTAAGATCGAAAAGATAAGGAAAAAGTATCGGAAGAATAAAAATTAGTTTATCGACACTTTATCGTAAGCTAGAATGATACAATCTAAAAGTTTGATCCACTTTACCTAAGATTGCAAATTTTATTTGCAATCTTTTTTCGTCTCCGTGGGGGATATTTCCCAAATTTGGAATTATTCTTTCCAAATTTGGGAACCAAAAAACAGTACGGAAAGGGAGGTTATTACTATATTCGTCGCGGAAATGAGAATTTCTCAACTGGTTCGATAGTAGGAATGTTGAATTAACAAGGGTTTTATTTTGGCACAACTCTTGCATAATATGATAACGAAAAGGAGGAGGTGGAGTTCATTTTAAAAATATAGACTAAATTTACAGAATATTAAAATTATACAGAATAATGAAGCTGAAAATCTGCAAATCATCCATTTTTTAAAAATAAAGGAGGGAACACTAGTGTTCTATTTACCAAATGGACAGAACCACCTTTTATAAGGTATTTACCTTTTGGCTCCAAACAGAAAGAATAATTAAACTGAAAACTATGGCACTATTTATACAACGCTACTTAGGGGGAATTATATATGAAAAAAATTTTCATCATCATCGCTTTTTCGATACTCGTAGCACTTATATTATCTGCATGCGGAAAGGCCGAAAATCAGGCAGCAAGTCAACCAGGCAAACACGCAGATGAGAGCAGGGATATGCTAGAGCAAATTAAATCGAGTGGGACCATTAAAATTGGAACAGAAGGAACCTTTGCACCTTTTAGCTACCATGATTCTTCAGGGAAGTTAACCGGTTTTGATGTTGAAATCGCGGAGGAAGTAGCAAAAAGACTTGGTGTGAAACCAGAATTCATTGAAACCCAATGGGACGGTATGTTCGCAGGACTCGATTCAAAGCGGTTCGATATTATTGCTAATAATGTAGGAATTACTCCTGACCGCCAGAAAAAATACGATTTTTCAGTGCCGTATATTATGTCAAAACCTTTCTTAATTGTTCACAAGGACAATAATACGATTAAATCATTTGAAGATTTGAAAGGAAAAAAATCAGCTCAGACATTAACTAGTAACTATAAAGATATAGCAGCATCTTATGGTGCTGAGATCGTTGGAGTAGAAGGTTTTAATCAATCCATTGATTTATTACTTTCAAAACGTGCGGATGCGGTTGTAAATGACGGACTATCCTACCTAGATTTCAAAAAGCAAAAACCTGATGCACCGGTTAAATCTGTCGCAGAACTTGATGATCCGGCAAAAATGGGGGTCATGATGAGAAAAGGGAACAAAGAATTGGAAGAGTCCGTAAATAAAGCGCTTTCCGACATGATGAAGGATGGTAAATATTTAAGTATTTCACAAAAATATTTTGGAAAAGATGTTTCAAAATAGGGAGGGTTCTACATGTTTGCTGATGATAGAATGGACCAAATTGTTGACATCATTGTAAATTCCTTTTTCCCGATGTTAAAAGCTGGGGTTGCGTTTACGGTTCCCTTGACATTAGTATCCTTTTTACTGGGACTCCTTCTTGCTTTACTTACGGCATTAGCTCGGATCTCGGGAATTAAACTCCTAGACGCTGTTGCAAGATTTTATGTATGGGTGATTAGGGGAACACCGCTGCTTGTTCAGTTGTTTATCATTTTCTATGGCCTTCCGAGTATAGGCATTACGATTAGCCCCCTTCCTGCTGCAATTATCGGTTTTACGCTTAGTGTTGGCGCCTACAACTCAGAGATTATTCGTGCGGCTATACTCTCCATTTCCAAAGGGCAATGGGAGGCGGCTTATTCTATTGGGATGAGCTATCCGCAGGCATTAAAAAGAATTATTCTCCCTCAGGCAACAAGAGTATCTGTCCCACCTTTGGCAAACAGTTTTATTAGCTTGGTAAAGGATACATCGTTGGCTGCTACCATTACGGTGACTGAAATGTTTAGAGTTGCTCAGCAAATTACCGCAACAACCTATGAACCATTGGTACTCTATTGTCTAGCAGGATTTATATATTTGATTTTCAGTACCGTTCTTTCGAATGCACAAGGACAGATGGAAAAACGACTCGATCGTTATGTGACGGGCTAATTTGATAGGGGGAAATATACATGATTGAAATAAAGAACCTGCATAAACAATTTGGACAAACAGAGGTCTTAAAGGGAATCGATCTAAAAATTGAGGAAGGCAATACAGTTTGTATTATTGGGCCATCGGGTTCAGGGAAAACAACCTTGTTACGTTGCCTGAATTTATTGGAAACGCCTACAAAAGGGACCATTAAGCTTGGAAAGTATTCTTTGGATTTCCAGGATAAAAAACCAGTTCCAAAAGATAAGGTTATTAAGTTCCGTCAACAAACGGGTATGGTTTTCCAAGGTTACAATTTGTTCCCTCATATGACTGCACTTGAAAATGTTATGGAGGGTCTTGTTTACGTTCGTAAACAAGACAAGGAATCCTCTCATACGAAGGCTCTTCAATTGCTGAAAAAGGTAGGATTATCAGAACGGGCGAACCACTATCCATCCCAGCTATCCGGTGGACAACAACAACGTGTAGGAATTGCACGGGCGATGGCTATGGAACCTGAAGTTCTGCTTTTTGATGAACCTACATCCGCGTTAGATCCTGAGTTAGTTGGTGAGGTTCTAAAGGTCATGAAAGAACTTGCTAAAGAAGGAATGACCATGGTTGTAGTGACACATGAAATGAATTTTGCGCGTGAAGCAGCGGATAAAGTCGTATTTATTGATAAAGGTGTAATCGTTGAAGAAGGAACACCTCAACAAATTTTTGAAAATACAGGGCATGAACGGACATTACAATTTTTAAATAGACTTTGTTCATAGGTAAGGGCAGGTACCCCAAAGCTGCGGAAGAATGGAAAACTCGTTACTCGGCACTTTACCGCAGGTTAGAACGACAGAATCTTATACCTTTTACCCTGGGATTGCAAATTTCAATTGCAATCTTTTTTTGAATATTTATGAAAATATTTTCAAAGTTGGGAATCGAAAAACAGTACGGAACGATACACGATGGATTTTGCAGTTTTAAAGGCTCAGATTGATTCTTCCGTTAAAATGTTAATCCTTTGCAGCCCGCATAATCCGGTGGGAAGGGTCTGGACAAGAGAAGAACTCACATGGTCTAGGGGGAGAAGGCTTTATGAGAATAAATATCGCATGTCCCCACTCTACCATGGAAAATGCTCTACTTCAGTTAGAACAAGCAGTCAAGCAACTTTCCCGTACAGGAAAGTAAAACATAAGAATATTGGGGAGGAATTAAAATGGAGCACACGAATGAATATGATTTCAACAATTTTGTTCATGATATGACGGTTATGGTGGAACGGAGTCAGAATGATAACGAATGTGTTGTGGAAGCAGAAAGGTTAGTTGGTAAATTAATTCAATCCCAATCATGGCTTCCTTCTGAGAAAAGAGGACCAAGTGAGGAAGGGTACTCGCGGCATCTGTTGTATTGTGACCCAGAGGATCGTTTCGAAGTGATTGCGCTAGTCTGGAAGCCCGGTCAGAAGACCACTCTTCATGATCACGATGATACATGGGGAGCAGAAGGAGTTGTCGCGGGTAAGGTTAAAGTGACTAATTATATACGATTAGAGGAATTACCTGGGGGCAATATTGTTAAGTTACAGCATACTGATACTATCATTGTAAACGAGCAGAATACAGGAAAGCTACTGCCTCCAGCAGACTGTCATATCTTGGAGGGGGTAGGTAATAAACCAGCTATCACGATCCATGTTTATGGAAAGCGATTGAGAAAATTTCGGGTGTTCACCCCTTTAGACGGAGAGGGGCTATATCTTGCAAAAGAAAAGCGGGTTGAATACTCCCCTACTTAGAATCGATTAAATAGTGAAAGTGTGGTCCGGTCTGTCCTTACATTCTAAGAAGAGGCGGGCTCTACTGTTTAATGAGCTCATTCCTTGTTGTCCTTTTAGCCATGTGTGTAACGGGAATGCTGGAATAATCTAGGATTCTTAGTTCTTTAGTGGAGCCATTAGTCAAACGAACCCACGGCTCTACAATTAGAATAACACTAGTTACAATGGTAATCGCATTAATCACAAATATGATTGGCTTATCGATGTTATTAACTTCAATTGTAGCGGGTTCATTTATAAAAAATGTCTTTAAAAATAATAATTTCGCGCCAGAAAATTTTTCGCGTAATATCGAGGATGTTGGGACGATGGGCGCACCGGTTATTCCGTGGAACTCCAACGCAATCTATTGTTCGCAGATGCGCGGCAGCTGGAACAAAACGGCTATACCTTCCATAAAGACGATAAAGGAAACCGTAATTATACCGATTCAAACATTATGATTTTCGAAGACCTAATAAAGCAGCGAAACCGCCCTGGTATAACCCTTGAAGCGACTGCAAAGTCAATTGTAGCAATATAATAAAAGCAAAGGTATAATTCCTTCCGATACAAGCCTACCCTCCGACATAACGCGTTTTGAACAAGATATAACGGCCAGAATGGACCAGCAAAACAAAACCATAGAAAAACATCCGAACTGATCCGCGTTTTAGTGGAACGCCTAAACGAAAAATCTAAATATGAAGAAGAGCGAGATAAAAGGTTTAATGAGCGTTTAGATAAAATAGTAGAAGAAGTATCCGCTTCCGTGGTAAAAAAGCTGGAACAAAATGAAAATCAGCTCTTATTAATGGCTAAAGAAGAGGTGGAAACCACTAAAAAAGAAGTGGCTGCCTCTAAAGAGGAAATAGAAGCAATACCGATAACCCCGGCTAGTCACCGGGGTTTTTCTAATCTATTGATTTAAAGCCATTCCGAATTTAATGGAGAAAATGCGGATCTACAACTAATCATAATAAAAAGCCTCCTTAAAAAAGATGGCTTTACCTCTTACGTCTAATAATAGGGATTAACATGGTAAAAGTAAGGATTAACATGATGAGGATTATCATGGTAAAGGTAAGGACTAAAATGGTAAAGGTAAACATGATGAGGAGGATTACGGAATTCATTTAGACGCCAATCACTTAATTTAAATGTCTCATTGGTAGACCATAATGTTTTTTCCAGACGGCCCATAGTCTAACACACCTTTTTTCATATCTTATGAATGGGTAAATATGTTTGATTGGGTCTTTATTTATTATTATATTCCTCATACGCTTTATTCTGGCGATCATTGAAAGCTTTTACCTGGTAATAGTGCTGTTCACAAAAGTATCCTTCCAGATCCCCATTAGTCCAACCATAAAGAGGTTTTAACCATTCAACCTTTGGGAACCTTCTTTGACAATACAAGCAATAATTTTCTCTATTTAATTCCACTTTTTAAACCAATCCACCAAATCCCCGGTTTCCCTTTGTTTTCTTTGCTGAAATTGATTATATGCTTCAATTAACCCTTGCTTTGAAATTAATTCATTATTTTGTGCTGGATCAATAAAAATTCTGCTTCTTTGTCCGTTATGTGGTCCTTGTTATTATGATAAGCCAAAGCGGGTATCATCCTCTTAGGCTCTCGCTTGCTCTCCGTTTTGTGACTGTAAGTGTCTTTACCGTGATAAGCTTCCATAAATGTTGGCGGTATTGCCATATGCCCATTTCCCATATGTCTTTCTAGCCTTTTTGTACCATTATTCGATTTAATGGTGCCGATGGATTTGCAAATATTGTTCAAGTGTTACAACAACTATCTTGTATCTTTCCTTTATAACTTTCTTGGCTTTAAATCCACCGTATGAAATTTGAGTTGGTACATGTTTTCTTGGTCTTGAAAAAATTTTTCTCAAACGTGATAGAAAATAGGAATGATTAACCTATAAGAGGCTGAAAAAATAGTGATTTTGCAAGGAATTAAAGATTGGCACGAATATTGCAAATTAATATTCATGACTAAGAGATAAGGAGGTAAGCAATGTATAAAGCCGTTATTCTAGGAACTGGACCTGCTGGGTTAACCGCAGCAATTTATTTAGCACGTGCTAACATAAGTCCTTTGGTCATTGAGGGGCCTGAACCCGGGGGGGCAATTGACATTGACAACAGATGTCGAGAATTTTCCTGGTTTTCCTGAAGGGATTATGGGACGAGAGTTGATGCAGAACATGCGAAAGCAAGCTGAGTTTTTTGGAGCAAAGTTTAAAAGAGGCTGGGTTAAAAAAGTCGATTTTTCCAATAACCCTTTTACCTTAACGGTGGAAGGAATAGGGGAGCTTAAAACGCAATCTTTAATCATTTCAACGGGAGCTTCAGCGAAACTTTTGGAGATTCCAGGGGAAAGAAAAAATATTGGGCGTGGGGTAAGCACCTGTGCAACATGCGATGGATTTTTCTTTAGAGGAAAGAAAATTATCGTTGTCGGGGGCGGAGATTCTGCTATGGAAGAGGCAAATTTTTTAACGAAGTTTGCTTCGGAGGTTCAGGTTGTTCACCGCAGAAAGGACCTTCGCGCTTCCCAAATTATGCAAGACCGTGCCAAAAAGAATCCAAAAATTACGTGGAGCCTAAGTTCCATTCCTGAAGAAGTGATCGCAGGGGATCGACACGTTACTGGCTTGAAAGTAAAAAACAGCGAAACAGGAAAAGAGGAAGTTCTGGAAACTGACGGTATTTTTATTGCCATTGGGCACAAACCGAATACAGCATTTTTAGACAATCAAATCAAAACAGACAATATGGGATATATCATGGTGAATCCTGGTACAACCGAAACGAATATCCCAGGTGTATTTGCCTGCGGGGATGTTCAAGATCATAAATACCGCCAGGCCATTACAGCTGCGGGAAGTGGTTGTATGGCTGCTCTGGATTGCGAAAAATATCTTGATGCAAGTGAATTATGTAGTGGAAACAATCAATCTATTAATGAGAACCAAATATGGGGAGGATTTTAATAATGAAAGAGATTAAAACAAAACAAGAGTTTGAAGAGGCGATTTTATCAACACAACCAGTTATGGCCAAATTCTATGCCGAATATTGCCCAGACTGTCAGCATACCGATTTATTTATGCCCATCTTGGAAGAAGCGTATAGAGAAAGAGTAGATATGATTGCAGTAAATCGTGAACATTTTCCAGAGGTATTAGAGAAGCTGGAGGTGTACGGAATCCCAAGCTTTATTGCTTTTAAAGAAGGGAAGGAACTGAACCGGTTTGTAAGTAAACTTGGAAAAAGTCAAGAAGAGGTTGAACAGTTTCTTAATCAAATTGTAGAGGCAAGTGGAAAACTGGGATAGAAAACCCTTCTTGCCTGGAGGCAATAAATATTGAGCAGACACTCAATTTTTATTGACCATCTTTTTAGTCTCAACAATCTTATCAACTATTTATTCATAGAAACTATACAGCCTATAGAGTTCAAATAACACAAAGCCTAATTTCTCGGTGTTAAAAGCGAGAAATTAGGCTTTTAATATTTGGATTTCCTGCCCGTTGTAAATCTGAATTTTTCCTGATGTTACTGCCTTAGCGTTGGGCAAATCGGCTTCTTTAATCCTAAATTTCTCTTAGCGTAAGTTTTCCGCGTTTTGTTGGCAGGATCCCATGCCCATCAAGCTAAGCGCACAAGAGATAATATAAAAGTGTGTTCCCTTTAATTTGCTATGGTAACACTAAAAATGCGCATGACAAAAAAACCATCAAATAGGTTTTTTTAAAAAATATTAGGCAGCTTTAAGTTTTTGTGACGTACAATCATACACAATACCTAAGATATCAAAGAC